>DATMXZ010000323.1:0-3537 GCA_035561235.1 Ignavibacteria bacterium | reverse complement strand
TAATTCGTGTTTTTAATTAAGATATAAGTCGTCAAAATACTGACTAGAGAGCCGAGGATAGTCGCAATAAGGGTGATCTTATCACCGAATTTCGTCTTAACTACTTTTGGCACGTAAATAAAATCTCCCGACTGAACTTTTGTCTCATCGGCTTTGTACCATCCTCTCGAGTTAAAACGAACTATTCTTGTATCGCCGTCATCCGCAGCAAGTGAATACCCGCCCGCTTTTTTGATATAGTACTCATAATTCTCGCCTTCCTTAAAGGGAACATATCCTTCATTCGAGACCTGACCGTAAACATACACAATTTTCTTATCGTCGTTGATATACACAACATCTTTATGTTCAAGAATTACATTCTGGCTCAAGTCGTTCTCCTTGAAGAGTTTTTCAAAATCCACGACAACCCTGTTTCGCCTCGACAATACATCAACCTCGAAATTATCTTTATCCATGGTCTGGACAATGAGGTCGTTCGCTCGGCGATTCAGGAATACTTCAGCGGTATCATTCCGCGTGTACTCGTTATCATATTTCCTGAAAAGAATGCACAACGGCAAGAAAGCGGTAGGCTTCATACCGCCCGCCATTTCAATGATTTCCTTCAGAGTTGTGCTTTTCTGGGCAATCGGATATACTCCGGGACGATTAATTTCGCCGAGAACCATAACGCTCAAGTTCATTACAGTATTCGCTTTGTATTTCACGAACACCCTATCGAAAACGTTAATCTTAAAATTTTTATCTTTCTCGAACGAGAGGTCAATAGATTTGTATTTACGAGTTACAGGGTCGGACCTGAATACCGTAATGCTATCAGGTTCGGCATCGGTATCGAAACCGCGGCCAAGAGAGATTACAGATTCAAGATTATCATCCTTGTTGTATTCGTAAGTACCTCCCAGCTGCACCGCTCCTTCAACAGTGACATAGTTTTTATTAATCAGTCCGAAAGGAATTTTTATCAAATCCCCTTCCTGCAAATACGGATTGTACTTATCTTCATTAGTACTGAAGTATCTGTACAGGTCGGCTATATCCGTAGTACCGTTTTTATGTATAATTTCAATGTTCCGAAGCGACATTTGAGGCACAAATTCGTTCTTTTCGTTGTTGATTTTATAACTGATTTGTGAGACATCCAAAGTATCATAATAGACCCGGCTCACTATTTCGCTCGCTCTTGTAAGCGGCGTTACTTCCATCTTGCTCTGAATGGAACTGTAAACCGTGACGAGAAATATTCTCGGCATAGATAAGGTCAGGCTCACATCGCTTGAATAATAACGTTTCTTGACCGCGTTTACGACTTTTCTTTTGGCATCGGACAACGTCAATCCGTTTACTTTCACCTCGCCGACAGTCGGGATAACCAGTGAACCTTCTAGTGTTACAACAAGGGGGATAGTTTGATTCATATAGCCGAAAATCCCCAGATTGAACATGTCGTTAGGTCCGACCGTGTAATAATCAGGATTAACGGCTTTATCAACCGGGAAAGTTTTCTGCTGCACATTCTGAGTATTGAACTGCGACATCAACTCCGGACTGTCGGCGTTTATCTTCATGTTGAAGAGACCCTGGTTGCTATTCGGGTTGTAAGTAGAGGTCTGATTAGAACTTTGATTTATCTGCCCATAGGTGTTCATCGCCGCAAAGAGTAGCAACATAACGATTGCCGGAAGAAACTTTGTTTTCATTTCTACAAATTAAAATTTGAAATTGTGTTGTTTAAGACATTCAGAGTCTCGTCGCTGCCTTTTGTCTCGCAGTAAAATCTAAGCAGGGGTTCGGTGCCGGAGGCTCTGATTGTAATCCAGCCGTTCTCGAAAAACAATTTATAACCGTCAAGGGGATCTATGCTTAGGATTAATTTCCCCGCTATTACATCGCCTTTTTTAAGGTTCCTGCAAAGTTCAAGTGTTTTGTTTTTCTTTTCTTCGGTAGTGTGAACGTCTATCCGTTTGTAAAAATATTTTCCGAATTCTTCTTCAAGTTCTTTTTTCAAACCCGTAATACTTTTTCCTGTTGAAGCGAGCATTTCGAGATAGAGCAGTCCGTTAAAAAGCCCGTCTCTTTCGGGAAGATGGCCTTTAATTCCAATTCCGCCGCTCTCTTCCGCGCCGATGAGTACGTCCTCCTCAATCATTTTCTTGGAAATGTACTTAAAGCCGACCGGAACGGTTTCGAGTTCAAGATAATATTTCAGACAATAATCTTTTATCAACTCCGAAGCGGAGAAACCGCGAACGACCTTTCCGGTAAATCCTTTATCCTTGTGAAGAAACTTGAGGAGAAGCGCAAAGGTTTTCTGCGCGTCGAGGAAATCGCCGTTGTCATCAATAATGGCAATTCTGTCAGCGTCACCGTCAGTGACGATGCATATATCGTACTTTCCTTCCTTGACGGTTTTGCACGCCAGCCCGAGATTCTTTTCAACCGGTTCGGGCGCTCCGCCTTCAAAATAGGGATTTACCACGTTATGCAATTGGTCAACCTTAATCAATTCACTGATTGTATTCTGACCCGCGCCAAACATTGCCTCATAAAGGACTTTCATCCCCGATTTATTGATTACATTGATATTAATTTTAGCCTTCAAATTATCGATATAATACTGTCTGCCGTTGAAGTAAGAGATTAGTCCTTTTTGTTTATAAAAATCAAAAGGCTCCAGACCATCAACAGTTTTGATGTTCTGAAGTTCTTTCTCGACGAGAACAAGTTCTTCGGGATTCATCGAACCGCCGAAACTGTCTTTCAATTTAAAACCATTGTATTTATACGGATTATGGGATGCCGTTATGACGACGCCGAAAGCAAGTGTCTTATCGCGAGCAAGCAATGATACCGTTGGCGTAGAAACGAACGAATCGGTCAACAGAACTTTAATTCCGCGGCTCGCAAAAACTTCTGCCGATGCGTGAGCGAACTCTTTGGATAAAAATCTCGTATCGTATCCTATGACGATTCCGTTTTTTATATTTTTATGATTTTTGAAAACAATCGCTGTTGCTAAAGATACTCTCCGGACATTCTCAAACGTATACGTATCTCCTATTACCGCTCTCCATCCGTCAGTACCAAACTTTACAGGTTCTTTCAATTGATATAGATTTTAGTTTAAAAATTTCTGTTTTTTTCGACCCAGTTTTTCACGTAATCCACTGTTTCAACAGTAGTCGCGCCAGGAGTAAACAATTTGCCTATTCCCATTTTATTCAATTCATCGATATCGTTTTGAGTGATAATGCCTCCTCCGAACAAAAGCACGTCGTTAAGACCTTTTTCATCCATAAGTTTTTTCACCCGAGGAAAAATCGTCATATGCGCGCCGCTAAGAATACTGATACCGACAGCGTCAACATCTTCCTGCAACGCGGCTTCGACCATAGACTCAGGTGTTTGCCTCAGGCCGGCATAAATCACTTCAAAGCCCGCGTCACGGAAAGCAGCCGCAATAACTTTAGCGCCCCTATCGTGCCCGTCAAGCCCAACTTTCCCTATTAAAACTCTTATTTTTCTTTCCAAAAC
>DATMXZ010000322.1:0-5087 GCA_035561235.1 Ignavibacteria bacterium | reverse complement strand
CTGCTAACGGGCGGAGGCGGATTCATAGGCAGCAGGCTCGCAGAGTTGTTCAGCAAGGAAAATGAAGTACTGATTTACGACATTTTCGCGAGGGATTCACTCAAGTATAAGAAGATTAATCTAAAGAACGTCAAAATCGTCAACGGCGACATAACCGATTACGAATCGTTAAAGAAAGCGACTGAAGATTTCAAGCCGCAGATTGCCCTGCATCTCGCCGCGATAGCGGGCGTCGATACAGTGATAAACAATCCGGTAAAAACCATGGAAGTAAACATACTCGGCACGTTTAATTTTGTCAGGGCTCTTGAAAAATACAGCGGCAAACTCGAACGGGTCGTCAATTTCTCTACCAGCGAAGTTCTCGGCGCGTATGCCTACAAATCAAGCGAGAAATCGAACACGAACCTCGCTCCGGTCGGTGAAGGGAGATGGACTTATTCTATTAGCAAGGTTTCGGGCGAGCATTTGCTTTACAGTTATTATAAGACGAGAGGGTATCCCGCCGTGTCAATCAGGCCTTACAATATTTACGGACCGGGGCAGATTGGCGAAGGCGCCATACAGATATTTATCAAGAACGCGGTGCTTAACAAGGACATAAAGATACACGGCGACGGCGACCAGATAAGAGCGTGGTGCTATATCGATGATATGATTGAGGGAACTATTCTTTGCCTGACTAACAAAAAGGCGGTTGGTGAAATATACAATATCGGAAATCCAAAAGGCACGATAACAATCAGTTCGCTCGCCGAAAAAATAGTGCTTTTGACGGGAACGAAATCGAAGATTAAGTACATACCTAAGAATTACGTTGACGTCGAACTTAGGATACCGAGCATAGAGAAAGCGCAGAAAGTTCTCGGCTTCAAGCCTAAGATTGATTTGACGGAAGGAATTTTAAAAACGTACAAATGGTACAAAAAATATTTTAATAAATGAAATATTTTTTTCTTGCATACGGAGAAATGAGCCTGAGGTGCCTTAACGACCTTATAATGATGAAATATCCCCCCGCTTTTGTCGTAACTCACAAGACGTACAAATATAAAAATCAAAAGCATAAATTCTACGAAAAGATTGATAACCTCTGCGGCGCGCACGGCATAGAACTCATAAAGACGGACAGCATTTCCGAAATCAAAGAAAGATTCATGGGATTCGACGCCGGCATTTGCGCGGGCTTCATGGAGATAATAAAAGAAGACGTCTTTAATGTTCCTGTACACGGAATACTGAACATACATTGCGGCAAACTTCCTGAATACAGGGGAAGGGCTCCCATATCGCGCTCAATAATGGACGGAAACAATACGCTGTACCTGACAATACACAAGATTGACAGCGGAGTGGATTCGGGTGACATACTTCTCGAGAAGAGCGTTATTATTGATGACGAGGACGACGTGAACACACTTTATTACAAATGTTCATTCAACTGCGCGAACCTTCTTATTGAAGTTTTCGAAAAACTAATTTCCGGAAAGAAGGACATTTTCAGAAAGCAGGAACCTCCTCGCAAGGAAAAAGCGAACAGGATGATTACGAATGCCGAAAGGAAAATTAACTGGAATGAAAGCGTCAAAACGGTTTATAATAAAATCAGGGCGCTCGCGCACCCTTATCCTACGGCATTTACAGCGCTCGGCGGAAAAAAATTCCTGATACTTCGTTCGAAACCTTATCCCGCAGGCGATACCGGTGAGAAGCCCGGAGTGATTACGGACGTAAACGAAGACTACATAATCGTAAGATGCAAGGACGGTTACATAATGAACTACGACGTAAGAGACGAAAATCTGGAGGAAATAAATTATAAAGAAACGTTTAGAAAAGGAGACAGTTTCAATTGAAGATCATTGACGGACACATACATATCGGAAAATGGAGCGGCGTGTTTCTTGACTACGCCACGACGGTCAGCGATGCTGTTAAAGTTATGAAAGACTCGGGAATTGATTCAGCCGTTGCTCTGCCGTGCGACACCTTTATGAATGAAGAACTTCTAAAGGAAATCAAATCTCAGAAAGAGTTCATGTTTCATTTTGCTTGCTGGATTAATCCCGATGACGAAAAACTGGATTCATTCATTGAAAAGAACCTGAAAGATATCAAAGCATTCAAGATACATCCCTCGTTTCAGAAAAAGAGGGTGACGGATAGGGCATTCGCGAAGTATCTTGATATTGCCGAAGAGAATAATTTTCCCGTCATCGTTCATTGCGGAAGATGGCAGGAAATAGCGGGTTTTAAATACCCGATTGAGGCGGCGAAGAAAAGAAGTAAACTTAACGTGATTATCGCGCATCTCGGGGGCGACCAGCCTTCGCTTTGCACGTCCTGCGCGGCCGCGGTAAAAGAGAGCGGACTGAAGAACGTTTATCTCGGAACGGAATCCGTAAGGGAGTTCTACTTCGTGAATCAGGTCGTGAAGACCGTCGGCGCCGATAGGGTAATCTTCGGAAGCGATTATAACCTCGGACTTCCGAAAATGTACATACCTGTTATCGAAAGTTTAAACATTAGCAGCGAAGAAAAAGAATTGATATTTCACCGAAATATATCAAGACTGCTTGGCGTTGAGTAAACGCATATTACATATTGCTCCTCAGAACTTTGCGGGAATGCCGCTTGATTTCGCGAGGATGCAATCCGAAAACGGACACTATGCCAGACTCGTAACAATTTTTCAAAACACGCTTAACTTCGACGAAGACCTCACTCTCGGTTTCAAACTTCCTGCGGGCAGGATTGCAAAACAATGGCGGGATTCAAAGATTACAAGCCTCAAATATTACGAACCGAAAAATTCCGCGGAGAAAATTTATTTCAAAATCCGCGACCTGAAAAATAAGAGTAAAATTGAAAAGTTCATCGAAGAGAATAAACTCTATGATTTCGACGTTTATCATTTCGACGGGGGAATGGACTTCTACAGGAATCTGAGATTCGCGAAGGAGATAAATAAACTCGGGAAGAAAATTGTTTGCTGTTATTTCGGAAGCGATTTGAGAACGCGCGGCATATTCCGCGAACTCGACGAAATGAGCAGGCTGAATATTACCGTTGAGTTTGACCACATAAGACTACACAAGAAAATCAATTATCTTTTCTTTCCTTTTGACGTGAAGAAATTCGAATACCGTTTTAATATTGAGGACAAGGTTAAAATAATACATTCCCCGACAAACCGCCTGTATAAAGGAACGGACAGGATTATACCGGTGATAAATGATTTGAAAAAGAGATATGATTTCGATTTCATTCTCGCGGAAAATGTTTCGCGTTCGAAACTGCTCGAAATAAAGCGTGACTGCAGCCTCGCGATTGACCAGGTCGGTGGTCTGATGGGCGGGTCGGGCTACGGTAAAAACTCGATTGAAAATCTGTCCATGGGTCTTCCTACTATAACGGAATTCTACGAGGAGTACCTGAATTTTATTCCTGAGAATCCATTTATATGTTCGGATATAGACGGACTGAAAGACACTATCACGGGCATTCTCGAGAATAAATCGATTCTCAGGGATTATTCCGAAAAAGGAAGAGCGTGGGCGGAGAAATATCATTCGTTTGAAAGTGTCAACAAGAGGCTTGAAGAATTATATTGGGAGAACGGAATTTGAGCAGGCACGTTAAAGATTTGTTTTCTCAAACCGCGATTTACGGCATAGGTCTGTTCGCTAACAAGGCGATATCATTCCTGCTGCTGCCTCTTTACACATACTATTTCGCTCCTGCCGAACTCGGCGTTTTCAATATTGTTCAGTCCGTATGGCTTTTCGTTATTTTGATTTATATATACGGACAGGAGACCGCGTTCATAAAGTTTTTCATAGATAGCAAAGATGATTCGGAGAAGAAGACCATCTATTCGACTACGTTGATAATGCTGACGGCATCGTCTATTGTCTTTTCCTCCGTGTTTTATTTTCTGACTCCGTCGATTTCTTCGCTTATTAAATTTGAGAACTCCGAACTGGGAACCAAACTTTTAAGAATTCTGGCTCTGCTGTTATTCACGGATACGCTGTTTCGTTTTCCCTTGCTTCTTCTGAGAGCCGAACTTGACGCGAAAAAGTACCTGTACCTGACTTTGCTATCGGTTTTCGTGAACGTCGCGGCGAATTTCGCTCTGATAGCGGGTTTCAGCGCGGGCGTTGAAGCGATTTTTTACAGTTACATAATTTCGGTGGTTGTTACTTTCGCGGCGGGGATTGCGGTAACCGCGAGACACATAGCATTCAGATTTTCTATCGATACGGCGAAACGCCTTGTACTGTACGGGAACAAGTTCATATACATCGGGTTGTTCATACTGATAATTGATATATCAGACAGGTTTTTTCTGAAGTATTTTTTCAATGAAGAGATGGTCGGAATATACAGCGCGAGTTACAGACTCGCCTCGGTAATGTCTCTGCTGGTGGCGGCATTCAGATTTTCGTGGACACCTTACTTCCTGAATCTTGAAAAAAATCCGGAGAACAAAAAACTTGTATCGGAAATCTTTACATATCTTGTATTCGCGGGTCTCCTGATGTTCCTTGTGTTCTCTTTCTTTACGGCGCCGGTCGTAAAAATTTCTTTCGGAAACTTTTCGCTGCTTGACGCGAGATATCAGAGCGGACTCGTGATAATACCGATAGTTCTTCTCGCTTACTTTTTCTCCGGCTTGTATTCGGCGATGAGTGTCGCTCCTTTTTACGCGAACAGAACGGGAGAACTCTTTTTTACTGCGCTTTTCGGGTTCATAGCCAACATCATTCTTAATTTTCTTCTGATACCAAAATACGGAATGACAGGAGCGGCTGGCTCCACTCTGATTACTTACCTGGTAATGCTTGTCTATCTATACCTGCGCTCGCAGAAAATTTATAAAATAGATTACGAAACCGTCAAAATCCTTGTCATTGCTGCGTTTGCGGGGATTTGCTTTTTGCTTTATTTCATTTCCTCTTTATGTTTCGGAAACTCAATTTTAATAATTATTTCATTTGTCCTCATAATATTTTTTATCTTTTCTTTAAACATTTCCGGCGCTATAAAATTAACCACTGTAAAATCAATATTTATAAATCGCA
>DATMXZ010000321.1:0-7473 GCA_035561235.1 Ignavibacteria bacterium | reverse complement strand
CTCAATATCAGGTTCTGTGTATTTGTTTTTATTTTTATCGCTTGGTGCGGTTCTTTGCTTCCGCAGATAAATATTTTCGAAAGAAAACCTGCTTACGATTTAAGAAATAACGAGACAGTATTAGAATCTCCGACTCGATATAAAATTGACCTGAACGGACAATGGCAGGCGTCTTTCGGCAGTTCGGATTTCTTTAACATTACCGTGCCTTTCTCATCGGATTATAACGGCACGCTCCTCCTGCGCAGAAATTTTGACATTCCCGATTCTCTTTTCAGAAATCATACTTTTATTTTCGTCTCCGAAGGAATTAACTATTATTCGGAAATCAGAATAAACAACGTAATCGTCTCGAGAAATTCCGGAGGAATGAAATTAGTTTCAACCGAAATTCAGGAAAACGTGCTTGCCCGTAATAACGAAATTTCTGTACAGGTGGTAAATAGTCCGGATAATAATATTACGCTTCCGCTCGCTTACCAGAATAATTATTCAAGGAACTATACCGGCATCTATGCCAACCTTTACATTCTCGCAGTTCCGAAAATTTATATAAACGATTTTCTTCCTGACTTCGTTTTCGAAGGCGGCTCTCTCGTCAGGTTTACCTCAACCGCTCACGTTAATACGAACCTGATTGATTCAACTTCGGGCTCGCAAAAAACATATTATGTTAAAACTGAATTAATGCGTAAAAGCACGCTTGAGAAAATCGCCGAAAGCGCTCCCTTGAAATTTGAAGCCGGCAATTATCAGACATATGCTCTGACTAATGAAATAAATATTAAAAATTTTGAATACTGGTCGCCCGAAAAACCCGAACTGTACCTCGTTCGAACAGTCGTGTACGAACAGGAAGCCGTTATCGACGAACTCTCGTCCGAAACTGGATTCGTTAACGCCGTTGTATCAGGACCCGACCTGCTTGTTAACGGAAAGAAATATAAACTGAACGGCATAAATTATTTTCAGGATCTTCCAAGGTACGCGGACGCACTCGAATATTCCGCCGTTGAAAGAGACCTGCAGAAAATTAAAGAGTATGGATTTAACTGCATCAGAATCCCGGGTAAACCCGCCCACCCTTTCGTTGTTTCAGTTTGTCAGAGAATCGGCTTATTCCTCCTTGAGGAGATTCCGTTCAACGAAGTCCCTGCGCGCCTTCTTAAGTCGGAACGGTACCTGAAGGACGCGGCCGATTACGCCGAGAACCTGATAAAACGCGATAAGCATTCGCCTGCCGTCCTGTTCTGGGGCATTGGCAACGATTTCGACCTCTCCGTGCCGGAATCGGAAAAATACGCATCCCGCATTAAAGAAACAATTTTGTCTCTCGATAAGCGCGGAATTTATTACACGACTCGCAATTTTAAAAATGACAGGCTCGATAAGATTATCGGCTTGAAAGGACTGAACCTGGTTCAGGATGACATCGAAACAATTAAAGAAACCGTTTCGTCTCTCGAAAGAAATAAATTCGTCTTCATATCGGGTTACGGCGTTTCAATCAACAATAAAAACAGAAACGGCTCAGGAGACAGGCAAAGCGTGGAGTTTCAGGCGAAATTGCTTACGGAATCATACAAACTTTTCTCGGGACTTTCCGCCTCTTTCGTGAACTCTTTCGCTGACTATAATTCCGAATGCCCGATCATCGCCCATCACGACGAAAGCAATTACTACCTTATTACAAACGGTCTCTTCGACTACGCGCGCGAGCCGAAATATACCGCGGGCATTTTCAAGAAACTGCTTTATAATCAGGGATATCAGAAAATTCCCGAAGGCACGGATATTTCCGAAAAGCGCGAATCATTCTTCTTTCTGATTTCCGCTATCGCTGCGCTCTTTCTCTTCATTGCAGCAGTTGGAAGAGTCTCGTATCTGAAAGAAAATATGCTCAAGAGCATTATGACGCCGAAAAATTTTATGCACCTCGTCAAGGAACAATCCCCTATTTCGGGTTTTCATAATACAATCGTCCTTTTGTTCGTTTCGTTCTCTGTCAGTCTCTACGCTTCCGTAGTTGTATATTACCTGCGCCTTAATGCCGACTTTGATTTGCTCCTGTCTAAAATTGCGGGTAACGGAGGTCTTAAGATTTTTCTGATTAACATTATCAACAGCCCCGTTTATCTCCTCATCTTTTTCTCCATTGCTTTCATTTTTTTCGTTCTGATAATTTACTGCTCCTCTTCGTTCTTCTCAGCGTTTGCCAGACGCAAGGTAAAGTCAAGAACGGTTTTTACCGTTATTATCTGGTCATTCATTCCGATGATTATGTTCTTCGTGTTCGGGATGTTATTCAGCAAGGCTCTCGAATTCGGAATGCTATTAAATTTATCATTTTATTTATTCGTATTATTGCTAATTTATTGTTTGTATAAAATTATTAACCGTATTCGATACATTTACGAATACTCGTTCTTTAAGTCTTATATTTACGGCACGTTCTTAATCGCTGCCGTCGGCGGGTTGTTGTATTTTTATTTTGTCGTTTATAAATCGATGCTCGATTTCTGGTATCTGATTAAAACTTTTAATTGATTCTTATTGTATCTATCGAAACTGGAAATATTTGGTTTTAAGTCCTTCCCGGAAAAAACCACTATACTTTTCAGCGGGGGTGTTTCCGCTATCGTCGGTCCTAACGGCTCCGGCAAATCCAATATCGTGGACGCGCTCCGCTGGGTCCTCGGCGAACAAGGCGATAAAGCCCTTCGTAGCGAAAAACGCGAGGACGTAGTCTTCAGCGGAACAAACAAGCGCAAACCACTTAGCGTTGCCGAAGTCGCGCTGACAATACAAAACAACAGGAACATACTCCCTACGGAATACTCTGAGGTCCAGATTGCACGAAGATTCTTCAGGAGCGGCGAAACGGAATACTACCTCAACGGTACCAAAGTCAGGCTTAAAGACATCAAGAACCTCTTCGTCGATACGGGAATTGGTCCCGACGCGTACTCCGTTATCGAATTGAAGATGATAGAAACAATCCTCTCCCACGTCAAGAACGAAAGAAGAAAAATGTTCGAAGAGGCCTCAGGTATAGTTTCGTACAAGCAGAACCGCGAACTGACCTTCAAAAAACTCGAAAGCGTGAAGGAAACTCTAACGAGAGTTAACGATATAATCCGCGAAAAGCAAAGAAACGTCAATGCGCTTGAAAGACAGGCGAAGAAAAACGAAGAGGCGAAAATTGTCTTTAATGATCTCAGACTTCTCGAAATCGTTTTTTATTCGTACGAATACGAAAAACTTGTCGGTGAAATTAAGAATATTCGCGACCACGAACACGAAAACATTTCCCTGAAAGAAAAACTCGAACACGAACTCACTTCCGATAACGCGAAATATGACGTTCTGCAGGAGGAGATTAAAGTCCTTGAAGATATCTCACAAAGTATCAGCGACGAGTTCGAAGACGTAAGAGAAACCATCAACAGCCTTGAGCGGGACAACCTTGTTAAAGTTGAGAAATCCAAAAACTTCGGAAGAAATATTCAAAGACTCGAAGAAGAAAACGATAATCTTGCGGAATCCATCGCGAAGAATACGCTGAAACTGGAGGAACTTGCTTCCAGAATTTCCGTGCTCAACCGCACGATAGAAATTACTGAAGTCTCGCTGTCGGAAAAGAAGAATAACGTCGACAAAACTATCAATCTTATTAATGAAAAAAAGACCGAGATTTCAGACCTCGGTGTCCGCCTTAAAGCGTGCTCCAGACAATTGGCCGATAAACGGAGCGAATACGACATAAGTAAAATTTCTCTCGAGAAGAACATCGAAAGAATGAAGAAAATTTCCGAATCGAGCGAAGAAGCGCTTACGGAAATTTCCAAACTCGAAAATGAAAAATATGAAGACGAAAAAGTCTCGGAAGAACTCGCTGCCGCTCTGAAAAAAACCGAAGGCGAACTTAAACTCCTTTCCGACAGGGAGACCGCCCTTCAGAATGAATCCGCGGAACTTAATAAGAGCATTACCGAAAACACTATTCTTCACCAGAATAAGAAAAGCAAGGTCTCGTACCTTAGAAATCTGATTGAATCCTTCGAAGACTATGCCGAAGGTATTAAATACCTCAAGAAGGACAGAAAATATGAATATGTTAACAGCGTTATAGAATCACTCGACGTTGATGATAAGTTCAAGATTGCCGTTGAAACCGCGCTCGGCGAAATTTCTAACTACCTGATTCTTGACGACGCGCGATATCTCGACAAACTCATTTCAGAACTTAACGAAAGCGGTAAAGGCAAGGTTACTTTTATTCTCAATGATAAATTGTATTCCGACACCGCGCTTCCCGTCTATTTCGATTACGATTTTTATAATCCCGATTTTCTCGGTACACAGTGCGTTTACGGATTTGCCGATACTGTAATTAAATGTAAGAATGATAATTACAGGATGCTTATGCGCTACCTCCTCGACGAATATGTAATCGTTGAAGACCTTGATACTGCATTCAAACTTTCAGGCGATAACTACTACAAGTTCATTACTCTCGACGGCGATATAGTTACTCAAAGCGTCGTCCGCGCTGGCGGAAAGACCAAAGAGGAAAATCTTAAAATCGGAAGAGAAAACCAGATTGTTAAACTCGAATCCGAAATCGAATCGCTCGGCTTAACCCTGCGCGAACAGAATAACATGCTGCTTGAATTCCAGGACGAACTTATAAGCCTTGATATCGATAACGTCAGGACCGAACTTGAAAAGATTACCAGGGAGTCGGGAGAAAACAACAACCGCATCGCCCTCATAAACTTTAAACTTAAAGAACTCAACAATAAGGTCTCGGGTAATGACGAAACTTACGGGCAGATAAAGAATGACAACCTGAAACTCAACGGAAGAATAAACGAACTCATAAGCGAACTTAGCAGTCTCGAAAATGAACAATCAAACTACGAGAAGGAACTCGCTTTTCTGTCCGATGAATTCACTGAAATCGATATTAAACATACCGAGAATCAGGCTGATTACAACACCTTCCTAATTGAATTCAACAGGCTGAAAAATGAACTCAGAAACGAAGAAGGAAATAACACCCGGACTATCAGCAGCAAAGAATATCAGGAGAATCAACTTACTCGAAATAGAAGAACCATAGAAGACGACACTTTGAAAATGAAAGAGTTCGATGAAGTGATTTCAAATAACAACAGGCGGATTGAAGAGTTAAAAATCAAGCGTGACCTTGTCAAGAAACGCCTGGACGAAAACGACGTCAAACTCGGCGAGAAGAAAAGTTCCAAAGAAGAAATTGAAATTGAACAAAGGAATAAGCGCCGGGAATTCGACAGGGTCTCGAAACTCCTCATCGATTCTCAGATAAGAATCAAGGAATACGAGATTAAATCCGACCAGCATCACGAATTGATACTGAAGAAATACGAGATTGACGTTCTCAGCGTTCCTCCCGAAATTAAAGACGAACTAAATAGCGTTAAGATTAAGTACTCTGACGCCGACGGAAACTTCGATGAATACGCGGCAGGTAAAGACGTGGACGAACTTTCGGAACGATTGAAAAAACTCGGCGGCGGCTATCAGCAGATTATCTGGGACGATTACCAGACCGAAAAAGACGAACTCGAGAAAATGATAGTCCAGAGAGACGACCTTCTGGAATCCGAACGCGATATTAAGAAAACAATTGAGCGCATTAACAACGAGGCTAAAGAAAGATTCCTTAAAACTTTCGAAGAGATAAGGCAAAACTTCATTCGCATCTTCAAGGAACTCTTTCAGGAAGGCGACGAATGCAACCTTAAACTCGTTTATGAAGAGGACGAAGACGGGAAACTCGAAGAGGACCCGCTGGAAGCCAAGATTGAAATCACCGCTAAACCCAGAGGCAAACGCCCGACTTCTATCGAACTTCTTTCGGGAGGTGAAAAAACTCTAACCGCAATCGCTCTTCTGTTCGCGATTTATCTCGTCAAGCCGTCACCGTTCTGCGTTCTTGACGAGGTCGATGCCCCTCTCGACGTCGCAAACCTTGCGAGATTCAATCGGATGATTCGCAAGTTTTCCGAAAAGACTCAGTTCATTCTCATTACTCACAACGAAAGAACAATGGAAACCGTCGATACGCTTTACGGCGTTACGATGCAGGAACCCGGCGTTACTACGATTGTCGAAACCAGATTTAAAAATCAGCAGAATTGAAGAAGAAATATACTTTGAAAATATTTTGCGATTTCGACGGCACCGTTACTAAAAAAGATGTGTGGGTCGACGCTCTCGGTAGATTCATTAATGACAACGATAAGTTCGCTCTCGTATGCAAAGACTTCGCCGAAGGCAGAATTACTTCCCGCGAATGCATCCGCCGCGAACTTGACCTCGTTGAAGATTTTGATTTCGGTGTATTCAACGATTATATAGACGCTCAGGAACTCGACGATTATTTCCTCGAGTTCATCGATTTCTGCAGGAAGAATAATTTCGGGTTGGTCCTTGTAAGCGAAGGGCTCGACTATTATATAAAATATGTTCTCGGAAAATTTAATATAGACCTTCCGTTTTACGCGAATGAACTCGTGGTTACAGAAGATGAATCCGGAAGGAAAAAACTTTCCTGCAAATTTCCGCATTCTGACGAAAATTGTACCGCCTGCGGTATGAGCAAGAGAAACGTTCTGATATCAATGACTAACGAACTCGAGAAAGAAGTATCGGTTTTCATCGGCGACGGCGTGTCGGATTTCTGCGTCAGCAACTATGCCGATATCGTTTTTGCAAAGAAAGGACTCGCTTCGTACTGCTGGAAAAATAACGTGACTTATTACGATTTTTCGGATTTCTCCGACGTGAAAAAGAAACTATTGAAACTGATCGAAAAAAATCAGATTAAACAAAGGCAATTCGCCGGAAACTTAAGAAGGGACGTGCTCCTTGGAGGTTAAACTATGAAAAGTTTAGGAAATTTTTTGTTCAAATACAGAAGTTATACTCCGTTGCCGTTCGTTTTTCTTATGATTCTGTTCATGCGGCCTGATGTGATATCAATCCTTGCGGGACTCGTTTTCGTGCTCTTCGGGGAATTCATCCGCGTGTGGTCGGTGAGTTATGCGGGAAGTGAAACCCGCACAACTACAGGCGTCGGCGGCTCTAATCTCGTAACGCAGGGACCCTATGCCATCATTCGCAATCCGCTCTACTTCGGGAATATTTCGATTTATGTCGGCATCGGAATTATGAGCAATGCGATGTTTCCATACCTTACGATTCTCGCTTTCCTTTTCTTTACATTTCAGTACTACCTGATAATTTTCAACGAGGAAGATTATTTGCGCGTGACTTATAAGGAGTCTTTTGATATCTATTGCAAAACTGTGAAAAGATTCCTGCCGCTGCCTAAAAAAATGCCGGTTGAGATTTCATCGCATCTCCCGCTCGACGTAAAGGAAGGTTTCAAATCGGAAAAACGTTCGTTGCAGGCAGTATCAATAA
>DATMXZ010000320.1:0-6638 GCA_035561235.1 Ignavibacteria bacterium | reverse complement strand
AATATCAGCAGCAAAAGGAGCGGATTTTATTCGTGTGTTATGATTAAAAAATCGGAATGGACGATTGTGTATGACTTTATATCGCGCGGCGATTACCGGGTTGTTTTTTAAACCGGTTATCGCGCGTTAGAATTTTTTGATTCCGGATTTTGACTTTACCCATCTTAAAATTTCATAGTAATTCCGCCGATGCCCGTAACAAATGAAGTGCAGCCGTTATTTTCAAAAACCGAGTTTAACTTGCTTTTAATTGTAAAGAAAAGATTGTTGCTGATTACAAGTTCGGCTCCGATTCCGATATTCCCTCCGAGGCTGACTCGGCGTACCGATTCATATATGTCTTTAGGATCGCGCCTTGTCGGCTTTCTCCCCTTGGGATCTATATTAGTTTCATAATATAGTCCGGAAGGTCGCTGTACAAACACGTAAGGTCCGAATCCCGTTTCAAAAAACAAACTCGACCGGCAGCAATATGGTTTTATGACATAATATCTGGCGCCGATTGTTGATTCAAAATACCCGGAATTCGTAGCCGCGGTATCTTTGGCAGTAAGGAAATTATACCTCATTTCGAGATATAACGCTAATTCAGTATTTACTCTGTAAGAGATATCCATACCGATATTGCCGCTCGTATAATTGCGGGAAGCAAGGTACGGATTTACGGGCTGAATAAAACCGGATTGAACCGTGAACTGAAAATAATCTGTGAACTTGAAGCCGATTAATTCGGAATTTATGTTTTTTTCGGATGAAGGATTCTGAGAATAAACGATGGAAACGCAGAGAAATACTGAAAAAAGAATTAATATCTTTTTCATATATTACCCCTTCTTTCTACCCCCTAATGTTTTACTCCCAAGGATTTATATACAAAAAAAATGCCATGAAAAAGTCTATTTCTGAACGAAATTCAGGTATGCTCATGTCAAATTAGCAGTGAAAGATATCAGAGTATAGTCGAAATATTTCGTTTTTGCAGGCGTCTAAAACATCTATTTCAAACATTCTGAAATACCTTCAGAATAAGTTACGGGAGTAAAAAATTTATTCTCGAATTTTGTGCTGTCGAAAAGATAATCGTTTTCATACTGGTACATCATTTCAACTGTTTCGGCGGCAAGCGGGTCAATCAGCCCTGCAAGTCTTGTCATCCATTTTTTTATAACCCTGTATTTCGGTTTAGTATTTAATTTGTCGGCGGCAAATTCTATGTATTCCTGTCCGGTCATCGCGCTTTTATGTGTCGGCAGATGCCATACCTGATTATACGCGTCCGGCGTGTTTCCGAGAAGCGCCGTTGCTTTCCCGGCATCGGGAGTATAAGTAAATGAATGAAAGACGTCGTCATTGCCGAACCAGGATGCTGTCTTCTTTTCTTTTAGTTTATCGAAGACGAACATTTTCAGAAGGGAATTTCCAGCATCGGGTCCGTAGAAATCCGCTGACCTTGCAATCAGGGCTTTAATATTTCCCGAAGCCGATTCTGAAAGAATCCGCTCTGAAATTCCCGCCCTTATCTCCCCTTTTTTACTAACCGGATTTGCCGGAGTATTTTCCGTCATCCATCCGTCTGCTCTTCCGTACAGGTAAACGTTATCGAAAAACACGAGTTTTGAATTTCCTGTTTTGCATGCTTCGATGACGTTGTCTATGATTTTGGGCCATTCGTCTTTCCAGATATTGTAATTATACTTGAGCCCCGCGGTGAGATATACTACTTCCGAATTATCAACCGCATCTATAACAAGTTCTCTATCGGTCAAGTCGCACTTAACGAGTTCTTCATCGCCGGTCACGTGTTTCGGGTTTCTCCCCGCAAGTCTTACCTTATCCGTATACTGCCTTAGTCTTACGGCAAGTTCTTTTCCTATTACTCCTCCCGCTCCGAGCACTGTCTGCATAATTATTAGTTTAAGTTTACGCTGATATATACAGAACAAAAATCGCCTCTAAGTTGTTTATTCTTTTTATTTCTTTTAAGAAATTCTTTCGCTACATTGCATTAACTTTTTATTAACCGGGGTAGTTTCCCTGAGCGGGGACATCGATATACTTGAAAAAAACTCTGCATAAAATCCACGAGAGCGGTCTTCTGACCAGGCTTGGTTTTTTTACCGCCTTAATGATAGTAATTTCTTCGATGGTAGGTTCAGGCATCTTCAAGAAAATCGCCCCGATGTCCGAGCAACTTGGCTCGCCCGGACTTATTCTTCTCTGCTGGCTTATACCCGGAATCATTACAATGATTGGCGCCGCGACAAACGCCGAGATAGCGAGCCTTATCGCCGAACCAGGGGGACAATACGTTTATTTCAAGAACATGTACGGAAAGCCGTTCGCTTTTCTTTACGGGTGGAGTTGCTTTTCGGTAATACAATCTGCATCTATCGCTTCTATTGCTTACGTGTTTGCCGAATCTGTAAACGCCGTGGTTCATCTTCCGGGTCTCTCGCCCGGGATGGAAAGCATTTCGTTGTTCGGAATATTTTATCCTTTCCAGGGGTTCGGAGTGAAGGGGCTGACGATAATTACGATACTTTTTCTCACAGCCGCGAATTATTTCGGTGTGATTTTCGGCGGAATGATTACGAACATATTCACTGCTCTCAAGATTTCCGGAATCATTGTTATAATAATACTCGGGCTTACGATAAGCGGAGGTTCCGCGGAAAACGTAACGCCGATTCTTGAAAAACCCGGTTTTCAATACGGCACTAATCTCGGACTTTTCGGCGCGATGTTCGCCGCAATGCTCGCCGCCTTCTGGCCTTATGACGGCTGGAACAATATCGGATATCTCGGCGGCGAAGTCAGGAATCCTAAAAGGAATATACCGCTTGCGCTTTTCGGCGGTGTTGCCGGAGTTATTGTTCTCTACATTGCCGTAAACTTCGCTTTCCTTTACGTGATGCCGGTTGACGAAATCATAAGCGTATCCGGTAAGGAACATTCCATCATTGCGATTGAAGTGATGAGAAAATTTCTCGGTTACGGCGGTGCGATGTTCATATCAATCCTTATTATGGTCTCCACATTCGGAACAACGAACGGAACTATACTCGCGAGTTCAAGGATTTATTTCGCGATGGCGAAGGATAATTTGTTTTTCAAATCCGCAGGACTTCATCACGATAAGTACAGGACGCCTCACAGGTCTCTGCTCATTCAGGGCATATGGGCGGCTATTCTGGTGCTTTCGGGAACATTCGACCAGTTAACGGATATGTTGATTTTCGCTTCGTTCATTTTTTACGGAATGGGCGCGTTCGGTGTTTTTATTTTAAGAAGAAAAATGAAGAATGTCCCGAGAGTATTCAAGGTTCCCGGTTATCCCGTCCTTCCCGCTATTTTTGTCCTGTTCTGCGCGACACTCGTTATCGTAACAATTATTCAAAATCCGCGCGACGCGGGCATCGGGCTATCGCTGGTTTTAATAGGAATTCCGTTCTACTTGTTCTGGAAAAAACGGACTGACAGGGAAACGGAAGCCACTGAATAGAGCGGAATCAATCAGAGTTTTACAGACAATAATACACGGTTCAAAAACGAATAAAATTATGAATTCAGTCTCGTTAGAAAAAATGTCCGAAGAACACAGAAACGAAATCATGGACATTTATAATTATTATGCTGAAAACAGCATGTCTGCTTATTCCGAGAAGAAACTTCCGTATGATTATTACAACAGGTTTTTGGAAATGACAGGTGGATATCCCGCTTATGCAATAAAGTCGGACAATAGAGTTGCGGGATTTTGTTTCATACGCGCGTACAATCCGTTCCCCGCGTTCAAGGCAACCGCGGAAATTACATATTTCCTGCACAAAGATTTTTCGGGCAAAGGTATTGGAAAACTTGCACTTGACAGACTGGAGACGGATGCCGCAGAAATGGGCATAAATACACTGCTTGCGAGTATAACATCCGAAAATATTCCGAGTCTCAAGTTCCACGAAAAATACGGATTCACGGTTTGCGGAAGATTCTCGGGAATTGGGAAAAAATTCGGCAGAAGTTTCGACATCGTGTGGATGGAAAAGAAGTTAGGTTAAATCCCGCTTCAATACTTACGCACGGAGGGAAACGCCGAATGCGGCGGACTAAGAACGCGGAATCTACTGCTTAATTTATTTAAAGAAAACTTTTGCCGCTTTATATATATCGAGTTCGACTGTTTTAAGTTTACTTATCGCTTTCTTGATTGGGATGTCCACGATATTCGCTCCCTGAAGCGCGCACATTCTTCCGAATTTTTTCTCAGTTACCATTTCCACGGCATATATACCGAATCGCGTTCCAAGAACTCTGTCGAATGCAGTCGGGACGCCGCCTCTCTGCACGTGGCCGAGAATGGTCGTGCGTGTATCGAATCCCGTTCTCTTTTCAATTTCATTCGCGAGATAGTAACTAATGCCTCCGAGTCTCGCGCGTCCGAATTCGTCCTTCTTCCTGCCTTCTTCGTCAATTTGAAGTTCTTCAAGAAGATATTCCGCGCCTTCGGCAACGACAATTATTGAAAATAGTTTTCCTCTTTTATATCGGCTTTTAAGTACTTCGCAGATATCGTCAATCATAACTTTCTTTTCGGGTATTACAATCGCGTCCGCTCCGCCCGCGATGCCGGAATAGAGAGCTATCCAGCCCGCGTGCCTTCCCATCACTTCAAGAATCATTACCCTGTGGTGAGATTCAGCCGTAGTGTGTAGCCTGTCGATTGCATCGGTTGCAATCTGCACGGCCGTATCGAATCCGAATGTATAATCTGTTCCGTTCAAATCGTTATCAATAGTCTTCGGAACGCCGACTACGTTAATGCCAAGTTCGTGGCACTGCAGGGTAATATGCATCGAACCTTCACCGCCAATCGCGATTAAAGCGTCGAATTCCGCGCGCGCCACTTTGTGCTGGAGTATCTCCGCGCCGTTGTCCTGCTGAAAAGGACCGAATCTCGAAGTTCCGAGAATCGTTCCGCCGCGGTTAACTATGCCCGCTACGCTCTTGAGGTCGAGTTTCATGTAACTCTCATCGAACAGCCCTTTCCAGCCGTTTAGTATTCCGATTATTTCATACCCTTCCTGGTCCCCTTTTCTTGTAATAGCCCTGATGACCGCGTTAAGCCCCGGGCAGTCGCCGCCTGATGTCAATACTCCAATTTTCATATTTTTTCCTGCTGGTTTTTGTTTCGTTGCTTTTAGTTAATATAAATAACCTGTTCAAAATGAAACAGGGTTCAAACGAGAACCCTGTTATATAAATTTGCTATTGCATATTAGTTTTTCTTTTCAGTTTTGGGTTTTTGTTCCTTTTGTTTCTTTTCTCTGACGGGAGGATCATTTATCAGATACTTGTACTTATCCTCGAATTCCTCTGTTGTCATGTTTCCAATCAGAGCAAGGCGCGCAACGTTTTTCACCTCGTCGAAATCAGTCTTTTCAAGTCTTATCATGTACTTGCGTGCCACCTGATAACTGTCGGAATTGACGTCCACTTCGCGCGTGTTGATTCTTCCGTCGGCATTAATAATATCCTCGAACTTAACCGGTATCAACTGCCCTTTATCCACTGTAACGATGGCTCCCGAGTGCCCGGAAATGAGATATCTCACCGCAGCGTAACCGAGGTCCTGAGTGTATTCGCAGTCATAAGGAATCGGAGCCGCGCATCTTAGTTCGTAACCGATGTCCTTGCTTACTATTGTTACGTTAATTCCTCTTTCCCTGAGTCTTCTGCGCACTTCGTCTTTCGTTATTCTGCCGATATCTATTTCAGAGAGCCTGATATTGCCGTGCAGGTCCTTTTCAAGGTTTACGTAAGGATGGTTCTTGAGTTCTTCCTGGTCGATTCTCGTGATGATTCCCTCCGCGAGAATAGCGACCCCGTATGGATTTCCCTGAGCGAGTCTCTTGATAATGGACGCTTCGAGTATGTCGCACACTGTCTCAAAACTGATTGTCTTGTCCCTGAACTCTTCCCCTATAATCGTAAGCGTCGCGCCTGCCGATTTACCGATGCCGAGCGCGAGGTGTCCCGCTTTGCGTCCCATCGTCACGACGTAATACCAGCGCCTTGTAGTTGACGCGTCGACCATTAGTGACTGGACGATATGAAATCCGAAATCCCTTGCCGTCTGATAACCGAACGTCGGCATGTTGCCGGGAAGCGGCAAATCGTTGTCGATTGTCTTAGGTACGTGCGCAACCTGTATCTGTCCTTTTGTAAGCGTGTCGATTTTGTATGCGCTTGTAGCCGTATCATCGCCGCCGATTGTAACGAGATAGTCCACGGATAATTGCGTGAGAGCCTTTATTGTTGCATCAAGCATTTCTTTATTCTTCGCAGGATTGACTCTTGATGTGTGTAGAATGCTGCCGCCGTCGAAGTGTATTCTCGATACGTCGTCAATTCGCAATTCAGTAACATGGCTCGAATCTCCCTTGCTGAGATATTCAAATCCGTCATAAATACCGATGACGTTGAGACCGGAATTAATCGCTTCGATTGTAACGGAACGAATAACGCCGTTAATTCCCGGAGCAGGTCCCCCGCCGACTAGTATGGCTAATGTTTTCTTTCTGTAGTGGTCTTCGCTCATAATATGTTTAAGTTTGTGATTTCTGTTAGGTATCTTACCTGTC
>DATMXZ010000319.1:0-3215 GCA_035561235.1 Ignavibacteria bacterium | reverse complement strand
GGAATTCTTTATTTATTCACTTCAACAGTATCATCTTTCTGGTTTGCGTGTACGCACCCGAATTAATCGTGTAAAAATAAACTCCGCCGGATAATGACCCCGCGTCGAAGTTAACGAAATGATTTCCGGGTTCTTTAATTTCATCGAGCAGCACGGCTATCTGACGCCCGAGAACGTCATAAATTTTAATCGTTGTTCTTCCCGTTTTACCCACGCTGAAATTTATCGTGGTCATCGGATTGAACGGATTCGGATAATTCTGCGAAAGTTTGTAATCATACGCGGTGCCGTTTTCTCCCGTGATTCCGGTAGCGTTTGTCACGAGAAACTTATAATGCCCCGTAGGAGCGGTAATCGGCTTCGTCATTGTCTTCCCGCTCACCGATGTTCCAGAAACGTAATAGTAAACCTTTGTATTCAAAGGTTGGGCGGGTATGTACGCCTTGAAAGTATCTACGGTTTGCGTCATGCTCAACTGATTGTATCCCGCGGCAGTGTCGATGCTCCAGTATAATTTTGCCGAAGCGATTCCGCTCTTGTGTTTCATCAGCGCTTTTACTTCATAAGGAGTTGTTGTATTGTTCGTGTTCCTTATTCCTGAATGCGAAATGAACAGCGGTTGATAAACTCCGATTTCCTTCGTTATGCAGTGCACGGCGCCGGAAGCGGGAATGATGGAAGTGCAGTTTATGCCGACCACACGGTATCCGGGCATCGCGTCGCGGTATATCCTTAACGCTGTCGTGTCCTGCGGGAAACCGTAAATCGGAACGATGACGGTCTTGTTCACGATAAGTGAATTCGTGTAAGTGAAATAATTCGAATTCGGAGGATACTGTCCTCCCGAACTCGGCGGCATCGGTATTCTCACGACCTTGTACGGTTTTCCGTAACAGGTCAGATAATTATTAAGTATGAATTGCAGGTTCAGTTCTATCTGCGGTCCGTCCGCGACGCCTAAAGGATACTGGCCTACCATAAGCGTTTCCTCGTCGAGTAGTTTCATGTGCATGTCGATGTGGTGTATGCCGTCGTACGGCAGGACGTCCATGAACGCGTAGCGTTTAATTCCCATATACTTGCTCATCATCGTATCGATTTCCGTTTCCGTCTTTCCGGGATTTTCGTTGAGTATAAGTTT
The DNA here is from genome assembly GCA_035561235.1 of Ignavibacteria bacterium. Lineage (GTDB taxonomy): Bacteria > Bacteroidota > Ignavibacteria > Tepidaquicellales > Tepidaquicellaceae > CAIKZJ01. Next base: position 2,074 of record DATMXZ010000319.1, on the reverse strand, counting down.
CGATGAAAACGCGGTGCCGTTTCCGTCAACCATAAAGTTACCGCCCGTCGCGGTAATGTTATAGGGTGAACTTGTCATTGAATGAAGCGGCACGTTGAAGAACCTCGAAATCGGAGCGGACAGCGTATCGTCTGCGGGACGCGGGCGGTTGTATATCCAGTCAACCATTCTCAGCGTGTCAACATCCTTCGTGTAAACGCACCAGGGACCGTAATCCCTGCACCAAATCGAGTTGTAAGGTTTGTGTATGAAATTCAGGTTCACGAGCGGAACACCGTAAGATGTAAGTGAACTCTTCACGGAATTCGAATCCGAACATACTATAATCACGCGGCATTCCTGCTGGACGTAACTCACTATCTGGGCGAGTATGGACGTGTATGAAGTCCAGGTTATCATCACGGACTGAAATTCCTCCCATTCCGCCATCGTCCTCACCCGCGAGTAAGGAGGATTAATGTCATCGGGCTTGCCTGAAGGTGGTAAATAAGTTTTATAAATTTCCTTTTCGGAAGGAGTCATGTAATTCGGAAGGTCCTGAGAAATAACGCTCGCGCTAATCAGCAAAAAAACCAGTAAGAAAATTTTTTTCATTAAATTATATTATGTTACTGTAAATAGGGAAAATCTTTTGTAAGGTAATTACCGACGTAATCTTTTACGGCGTTTTCAATGGGCGTCGGGACGCCCTTATAACCGGCGTTCCTTAGTTTTGTCATATCAGCCTGTGTAAAATCCTGATACCTGCCTTTAAGCACACCCGGCATGTCGAAATACTCTATGTTTTCCTTTACACCGAGCGCGGCGAAGACGGGTCTTATGAACTCGTTAAAAGTCGTTGCCTTGCCCGTACCTGCATTAAATAAACCGTTCACGTTTTTGTTCTCTCCGAGAAATATGGTCATATCAACCGCGTCCTTTACATAGACGAAATCTCTTTTCTGGTCACCGTCTTTATATTCCTTGCTGTCGGATTTAAAAAGCTTCGCCTTTCCCGTTTCCTTAATCTGTCCGAAACACTTGTGCACTATGCTTCTCATATCGCCTTTATGGTATTCGTTGGGACCGAAAACGTTGAAGTATTTCATTCCCGCAATCCTGTCAAGCAATCCCTCGCGCGAAGCCCAGAGGTCGAAAAGTTGTTTTGAATATCCGTAAGGATTGAGAGGTTTCAGTTTATGGAGTTCGTTAACGTCATCCCTGTACCCGTTCTCACCCGCTCCGTAAGTAGCCGCGGACGAGGCATACACGAACCTAACGTCGTTGTCAACGCAGTGATTGCACATGAACTTCGTGTATTCGTAATTGTTCCTGAGCAGGAAATTCATATCAAGTTGAGTGGTTGAACTGCAGGCCCCGAGATGATAGAAGACCGACACTTTATTATTCTTAAGAAATCCGTCGTGCACCATGTGACCGAAATCGTCCCTGTCGAACACGTCGAGGAATTTTAACGGTATAATGTTCTTGTATTTATCGTTCTCGCCTAAATGATCAACGATAATAATATCAGTTATTCCTTTTCCGTTAAGCGCCCAAACCAGAGCGCTTCCGATGAAGCCCGCGCCGCCTGTTACAATAATCATAATTAAATTTTTATTTCAACGAAAGTCCCCGCAAGCGATTTCTTTCCGAAACCCTTGTCTATAAAATTAACATTTTCTTTCTGAGATTTAAAGAACAACTTTTGTGCCGCTTTCCGGGCGTCCAGCCAGAGAAAACTGCTGTGTTCGCGGGAGATTTTTACTTCCGTGTCGCGCGTTAAGCAGACAAACAGAGGAATTATACTTACAGAATCCTTCTCGGGAAGGTATAATCCAGTCGTGTGAGGAAGAACGAATAATTTTTCCGGCGTTAGTCCTGTTTCCTCTCCGACCTCCCTCAATGCCGTCTCATACGCCTTCTCGCCCGCCTCAATCCTGCCTGTAACGATTTGCCATATACCGGGATAAAGAGAATCATCATCGCTCCGTTTAAGCAGAAGGAATTTCAACCCGTCTTTCGAAGGTCTAACCACATAACACTCTATGAATATTGAATTGACTTCGGGCAAGTTTCTTCAATTAGTAATTAG
>DATMXZ010000318.1:0-7557 GCA_035561235.1 Ignavibacteria bacterium | reverse complement strand
GGACATTGAAGATTACTTCCGTCTTTTAAAGGGTTTAATATTCAATCTTCCGAATTTATTCAGAGACCGGAAACTGATTTTCGACCAGATGGTTCATATCGGCGTCAATTCACTGGTACTCATATCAATCATCGGTTTATTTACAGGCGCAGTAACCGCTTGGCAGGGCGCTTATCAGATGAAGGGTTTCGCGCCTTTAAGCATACTGGGTTCGGCGACGCCGAGAGCGATTATGATTGAACTCGGTCCGGTTCTCGCAGCGATTGTTCTTGCAGGAAGGGTAGGGGCTTCGATAAGCGCCGAAATCGGAACGATGAAAGTGACTGAGCAAATCGACGCGCTCGAGGCTATGGCAATTAATCCCGTCAGGTATCTGGCAATGCCGAGAATCGTAGCGACGACGTTCATGCTCCCGGTTCTGGTAATCTACGCGAGCGCAATCGCAATATTCGGAGCGTATCTCGTATCGATGCTTTTTCTTGAAGTCCCCGGAGGAGTGTTCATAAACGGTTTCAGGAGGTCATTCGCTCTCAAGGACGTGAATGCGGGTTTCATTAAAGCGCTATTCTTCGGATTTACAATTTCTTCAATCGGCTGTTACGTCGGATTCAAGACGACGGGCGGCGCCGAAGGCGTCGGAAACTCGACGATTAAATCTTTCGTAATATGCGCGGCGATGATTCTTATACTTGATGCTTTATTATGGAATTTCCTTATTGGTTAATTGTTTGTAAATTACATGTCCGGGCAATTGGCACAGCTGGTTAGCGCGCATCCTTCACACGGATGAGGTCACTGGTTCGAATCCAGTATTGCCCACTTTTTTTATGCGCTTGGACATATTGTTAAAAAATATTTCCATCCTTTCTCCGAAAGATAATCTGAATGGTGTTTTCGACGTGCTCATATCGGAAGGTGTAATTCAGAAAATCGGATATTGCGATGATACGGCATCGGAAGATGATGTGACTGTTGTCGAATGCGCCGGGAAAACACTTTTACCCGGTTTCTTCGATATGCACGTCCATTTCAGAGACCCAGGACAAACAGAAAAAGAAGATATCGCGAGCGGGTGCGCATCCGCCGCGAACGGCGGATTCACGGGCGTGCTTTGCATGCCGAATACGAAACCGCCGATAGACAATCCCGATACGATTGCGTACATAATGAAAAAAGGCGAAAATAATATAGTCGATGTCTTTGTTTCCGCCTGCGCGTCGAAATCGAGAAACGATAAAGAACGGGCCGATTTTCAGACTCTGTTGGATTCGGGAGCGGTTGCATTCACTGACGACGGAAGCCCTGTTTTAAATGAGGATATACTTGGGAGCGTTCTGGCATTTTCAGCAATTAGCGGCGCGCCGTTCATGCAGCACGCGGAGGATACGAGGATGAGCGGTAATGGCGCGGTCAACTCAAGCGTTTCGGAAAAACTTAAAGTTAAAGGCATACCCGAGGAAAGCGAGTACGGACTGGTAAACAGAGATATCGGAATTTCCAACAGCATTGCAAACTCGAGATATCACGTTCAGCATATCTCCTGCGGCGAGACTGTCGAAATACTGCGGGATGCAAGAAAGAAGAACACGAACATAACAGGGGAAGCCTGCCCTCATCACTTCATATTAACGGGTGAGGATGTAATTAAAAGCGGCGCGAATGCGAAAATGAATCCTCCTCTGAGGCGTCAGTCCGACGTGACGAAGATTATGGAAGGACTTCAGGACGGTACGATAGAAGTGATTTGCACAGACCACGCGCCCCATACGGTCGCTGAAAAAGAGAGCGGGCTGGACAAGGCTCCTTTCGGAATAATAGGTCTCGAAACCTGCATCGGTTTGTCATATACTTACCTTGTTGATAAAGGAATTATTTCAAAAGAGCAGTGGATTGAAAAATTGTCCGACAATCCTAGAAGACTTCTGAATCTTCCGAGAGTGGTTATCAGCGAAGGCGAGAAAGCTAATTTCACGATTGTTGACTTCGATGCAGAATGGAAAATCAATCCAGAAAGATTTAAGACCAAATGCAGGAACACGCCTTTCGGCGGATTTTCAGTGAAATGCAAGCCTTTTGCCGTCTTAAACAATAAAAAGATAATTTTTTCGGATTTATGATGTCAAAGCACGTCAAAATAAAGGATTCAGATGAACTTTTCGAAGTAAATAATATATTTTGCATCGGGAAAAATTATCTTGACCACATTAAAGAGTTCGGGCAGACTGAAAAACCGGAAAAACCTGTTGTATTTCTAAAGCCGAATTCCGCAATAATCAAATCCGGCCAAAAAATTGCGATTCCTGAATATGAAGGCAGAAAAATTTCAAAATCTTTGCATTACGAAACGGAATTGGTTGTCGCTATCGGCAGGGACGGAAATAGTATTAGAGAAGAAAGGGCAGAAGAGCATATTTTTGGTTACGCAATAGGGCTTGATATGACCTTGAGAGACATACAAAGCGAGGCTAAGCAAAAAGGTCATCCGTGGACTACTGCAAAAGGGTTTCACACATCCGCCCCTTTAAGCGAGGTAATCCTGAGAAACAAATCAATCGATCCAATGAATCTGGATTTGGAATTAAAAATAAACAATATTAGAAAACAGTATGGCAATACGAGTTTAATGATTTTTAATATATATAAGTTAATATCATATATCTCCAGTATATTCTCTTTACAAAAAGGCGATTTGATTTTCACCGGTACGCCTGTAGGCGTGGGTGAAGTAAGACAAGGAGATTTGCTGAAAGCGACGCTTGGAAATGGTTTGTTGAAATTAATAGTTGAAGTAGATGGGTAAGATAATCAGCATTTGCATATCAAAAGGCGGCGTGGGTAAAACGACTACAGCCGTAAATCTTGCGGCGTCTCTGTCTTTATCGGAGAAAAGAACTCTGCTTGTTGATGTTGACCCTTATGGTTCGTCCGCAGTTGCGATGGGATTCACACCTGACAGGATAAAAGGCGGGATTTCGGATATTTTCAATTTCTCAAAGTCAGTTGAATATACAATTCACAACACAGAAATTCCGTTTCTTGATTTTATACCGGCGAACATAAATTCAATTCAAAACGATGAGAAGTTCGCAAAAATGACTGAAAACAGAGTTGTTTTAAAGAATGCTTTGAAAGATATAAGGAATAAGTATGATTTTGTGATACTCGATTGTCCGCCTACGCTTCGCGGAATAACGTTAAATGCGCTGACAGCATCGGATTCGGTATTAATTCCCGTCAAATCAGGACATTTTTCTCTTGAAGCCGTGGATAAATTATTCGATTATATTTCCTGGGTTAGGGAAGTGTCGAATCCTTACCTTGATATAGAGGGGATATTATTGACGATGTACGAGCAAAATTCGCGTGTTACAGAAATTTCAGAGAGGGAACTCAGGCTGAAATACGAAGATTATATGCTGAAAACCACAATCCCAATTACAAATCTGCTAAATGAAGCGACGTTCTACGGAAAGCCATTGTGTCTGTATAAAATTAATTCGGAAGGCGCACTTGCTTATATGGACCTCGCATACGAAATTATTAATAAAAATAAAGTTACCATAAACGATTAAGAAATGAGAGAATTTCCGTCAAAATACGAACCCGTCAGCATTGAAGAAAAATGGCGGCAAATTTGGGAAGCCGATGGTATTTACAAATCATCAGTGAACTCAGAGAAGAAAAAATATTCAGTCGTCATTCCTCCTCCGAACGTTACGGGAATGCTTCATATCGGACATATTTTAAATAATACAATTCAGGATATATACTGCAGGTGGAAACGAATGGCAGGTTTCGAAGTCTGCTGGGTTCCGGGTATGGATCACGCCGGAATTGCGACTCAGATAAAAGTCGAACAGGAACTGAAGAAAAACGAAGGCAAATCGAAATACGACCTCGGAAGGGAAGAGTTCGTAAAATTAATCTGGGACTGGAAGGAAAAATACGGCGGAATAATACTTAAGCAGTTACGCAAACTCGGTGTTTCCGTTGACTGGTCGAGAGAAAGATTTACACTCGACAAGGGGCTATCACGGGCGGTCAGAGAGGTCTTCGTCGACCTTTATAAGAAGGGTTACATTTACAAAGGTAAGCGTATAATAAACTGGGACAATATAACACAAACCGCTTTAAGTGATGACGAGATAAGTTATATAGAAAAAAGAGATAAACTCTATTATGTCAAGTATCCTATAGCAGATAGTAATGATGCATTGGTAATCGCTACAACGCGGCCGGAAACGATGCTGGGCGACACCGCGGTTGCAGTAAATCCGGCGGATAAAAGGTATAGTCATCTTGCCGGAAAAAAGGTGATTTTGCCTGTTGTAGACAAAGAGATACCGATAGTCTTTGATTCATACGTAGACATGTCATTCGGAACGGGAGCATTGAAAATAACTCCGGCTCACGATATGAACGACTTCGAAGTCGGACAGAGACATAATTTAGAGGCGATAAATATTCTTACAAAAGACGGAAAAATAAACGAAAACGGGTTACAATACAAAGGACAGGGCATCAACGAATCCCGTAAGAATGTTTTAAAATACCTAAAAGAGAACGGATATCTTATTAAAGAGGAAGATTACACACACAACGTAGCGGTTTCCGAGCGTTCGGGAGCGGTTATTGAGCCGTTCTTATCGGACCAGTGGTTTGTTTCGATGAAAAAACTCTCAGAACCGGCGATTCAGGTCGTAAAAGAAGGAAAAGTAAGATTTCATCCTGATAAATGGACAAAAACGTATTTTCACTGGATGGATAACGTGAAAGACTGGTGTATTTCACGCCAATTATGGTGGGGGCATCAGATTCCGATATGGTATCACAATGAAACAGGTGAAATTTACTGTGAAACCACTCCTCCGAAGGATATTGAGAACTGGACTCAGGACCCTGACGTACTTGATACGTGGTTTTCGTCCTGGCTCTGGCCGTTTAGCGTATTTGGATGGGAAAACAGCGCGAAAGATAAAGAGAATAAAGATTTAAACTACTATTATCCGACGGATTTCCTTTCGACAGCGCCTGAAATTATTTTCCTTTGGGTTGCGAGAATGATTATCTCGGGTCTTGAGTATATGAACGACATACCGTTTAAGGATGTGTATTTTCATTCCACGGTGCGCGACGGAAAGGGAAGAAAGATGTCAAAGTCTCTCGGAAATTCACCTGACCCGCTTGTCCTGATGGACCAGTACGGCACGGACGCATTGAGATTCACGATTGTATATCTCGCGCCTTTGGGCAGCGATGTATTATTCGATGAGAAGAACACGGAAATCGGCAGGAACTTCATAACGAAATTATGGAATGCCGGCAGATTTCTAAAAATGAATTACGACAGGATAATGAATGACGACGCTTCCGGAGACGAAGAACCCGAGTATGATTTTGCAGAAAAGTGGATTGACAGCAGGTTCAACGATACGATTCGTGACATAGAATTTTACCTGAACGCTTACAGGCTGAACGACTACACGAAGTCCCTTTATGCTTTCGTATGGAGCGATTTCTGCGACTGGTACATTGAACTTACGAAAGTTAAACTGAGCAAACATCCGTCAACGTCAAGAAAAGCCATAAAGCGGGCTATGGACATATACGAAAATATACTGAAACTGCTCCATCCCGTTATTCCATACGTCACTGAAGAAATCTGGCATATACTTGATGAAGGCAGGGAAGGCAGGACGATCTCAAAAATCGAATTCCCGGCGCTGGATGAAACGAAGTACGACGAGAACTCAGAAAAATTATTCGAGATATTCAAGGATCTTGTCACTACAAGCAGGAACGAAAGGGCTAAATACGCGGGAATAAACGATTACGAGTATGATATACGCATAAAGCCGCTTAACACGACCGCAGCGGACAGCGTTAACGAACTTACCGATTCGCTTCATATGCTTATAAACAACAAAGGCGGAACGGCAATTGAACACTCAACTGACGAATTTGCCGGAACGAGCGGAGATTACTTCGCGGTTAAATTCGATTTCAAAGGCGCGGCGCCGAATATGAAGAACGGTGACGCGGGCGTAAAAGTGACGAAGGAACTCGAAAGTCTGAAAGGATACATCACGGGCATAGAAAAGAAATTAGGCAACAAGAATTTTCTTGAAAAGGCGGCAGCGGACGTAATAGAAAAGGAAAGACAGAAACTGAAAGACGCTAAGGAAAAGTACGAGAAAGTATCTAAGATGGTATAACCTAAAATCAGGACGCATAATTAAAAAAGGGCTGTTTTCACAGCCCTTTTTTTTATAATAGTCGCTTTATTATTTCTTCTTTTTAAACATATCCGAGATGATGTCATATAGATCTGGTTTACCGATTTCCTGCAGATTATACACGACTCTGGGAGCGGGTTTTTTAATCTTCACGAGTCTTCTCAAATCAATCGGGGTACCTATAATGACCGCGTCGCAGGGGACTCTGTTGATTGTAGTTTCAAGGTCTTTTATTTGCTGAGGACCATAACCCATAGCGGGAAGGAGCGTGCCGATATTCGGATATTTCCTGTAAGTTTCATCGATAGATTTCACGGCGTATTTTCTCGGATCGACTATTTCCTTCGCGCCGAATTTCTGAGCCGCTATAACGCCCGCGCCGAACTTCATTTCACCGTGCGTGAGTGTCGGACCGTCTTCGACCACGAGCACTCTCTTTCCTTTAATATATTTCAGGTCGGCGGGATTATCGAGAGAGATAGGGGACGCCGCTTCGACGATAGTCGCCTTGCTGTTGCATTTGCGTATGTTATCTCTTACCGTCTGAATATTTTCAGGAGCTGCCGAATCGATTTTGTTTATAACGACCACGTCGGCGAGAACGAGGTTAGTCATTCCCGGATAATAACTCAGTTCATGTCCCGGACGATGCGGGTCTGTCACGGTGATTATCAAATCGGATTTATAGAAAGGCAAATCGTTATTGCCGCCGTCCCAGATAACTACATCCGCTTCTTTTTCTGCCTGGCGGAGAATCGCTTCGTAGTCCACGCCCGCGTAAATCACGTTTCCTCTTGCCACGTGCGGTTCATATTCTTCCATTTCCTCAATAGTGCATTTATGTTTCTTCAGGTCGGCTATAGTAGCGAATCTCTGGACTTTCTGTTTCACGAGGTCGCCATAGGGCATCGGATGTCTCACGGCTACGGTTTTCTTTCCGAGTTCCATCAGAATTTCGATAACTCTTCTCGAGGTCTGGCTTTTCCCGGAGCCTGTCCTGTTAGCGACAACCGCGATGACGGTTTTTTTGGATTTAACCATTGTAGGTTCGCCTCCGAGCATCGAGAAAGTCGCGCCCGCAGCGTTTACTTCGGCGGCTTTCGACATTACATATTCAAACTTGCAGTCGGAATATGAAAAAACGACCTCGTCAACCTTGTGTTTCTTTATTAAACCAATAAGTTCACTTTCTGGAAAGATAGGAATTCCTTTTGGATATAATTTTCCGCATAAAGCTGCGGGGTATTTTCTATCATCTATGTAGGGGATTTGTGTTGCTGTAAAGGCAACAACATCATATCTCGGATTATCACGATAGACT
>DATMXZ010000317.1:0-8166 GCA_035561235.1 Ignavibacteria bacterium | reverse complement strand
TATTAAGGGAGAGGAAATAAAATGAGAAAAATAATCGTATTATCTTTTATATCACTTGACGGAGTAATGCAGGCGCCGGGCGGACCCGATGAAGACAAAGAGGGCGGATTCAAATACGGCGGCTGGGTAACGCCTTATTTTGACGAGGTAAGCGGGAAGATAATGGGAAAACAGATGAAGCCCGCTGACCTTCTGCTGGGCAGAAAAACCTACGAAATTTTCGCTTCGTACTGGCCTTCGCACGGTGACGTCTGGCCGGGGATAAACGACGTTTCAAAATACGTACTTTCGAAATCATTGAATAAGACGGATTGGAATAATTCGGTCATACTCAGAAGCGCGGATGACATAAAGAAACTGAAAAACTCCAAAGGCGGAGACATTCAGGTACACGGCAGCGGAGAAATGATTCAGACGCTTCTCAAGAACGATTTAGCGGACGAACTCTGGCTGAAGATATTCCCTGTGATACTCGGTAAAGGGAAAAAACTATTTGACAAAGGCGCGATACCCGCGGCATTTGAATTAAAGGAAACGACGGTCACGCCTTCAGGCGTAATCTTCGCGAATTACAAACGCGGCGGGGATGTGAGAACGGGAACGATTGGAGAGTAACTTTTTTATTCACCGTTAAGGCATTAAGGACGCCAAATTACAAAATAGAATTATATGACAAGAATAATTTCATTTATGCACGTTTCACTTGACGGTTTTGTCGCGGGACCGAACGGAGAAATGGACTGGATTAAGTTCGACGAAGAAATGTTCGATTACATCAGTAAGCGGATAAACGAAAGCGACACCGCATTGTACGGGCGTGTAACTTATCAGATGATGGAAGATTACTGGCCAATGGCAGCAGAGAAGCCGGACGCAACACGGCACGACATTGAGCATTCAAAGTGGTATAAAGATGTTCACAAGGTCGTTTTATCAAAAACGATGAATGACACGGATTTATCGAACGTAAAAATTATCAGAAACAATCTTGAGGACGAAATAAACCAAATCAGACAGCAGTCCGGCAAAGAAATCCTGCTTTTCGGAAGCCCGCGTGCGACACATTCGCTTATTCAACTGAATTTAATAGACGGCTACTGGCTGTTTGTTAATCCGATTATTCTCGGAAGGGGCATTCCGCTGTTTGCTGATATCAAAGACAAAATAAATCTAAAACTATTGAATACACGGAAATTCGCTTGCGGTGTAACCGAACTGAATTATGCGGTGGCAGGGCAATAGAAATTAATCGCTGACGGTACAAATTAATTTCAAGTGACGCGCGAAAGAAATTTTTTTAGGCATATAACTTTAACAAAGTATAAATTTCATATGAACATTCAGACACAAATCAAAGAATACATAGCAAGTCAGCCCGAGCCAAAGCGCGGCGACTTGCAGGAGTTGCACAGCATCATTCCGGAAATTATGCCGGGATGCAAATTATGGTTCTTAGACGGGAAAGACGATAAAGGCAAAATCGTTTCCAATCCTAATATCGGATACGGAATTCAAACCATAAAATACGCCGATGAAAAAACCAAAGAGTTTTATCAAATTGGTATCAGCGCGAACAAAGCAGGAATCTCCGTTTATATACTTGGTATAGATGACAAGACATATCTGGCAAAAACCTTCGGGAAAAAACTTGGCAAGGCAAGCGTTACAGGTTATTGCATAAAGTTCAAAGCACTTAAAGACATAAACATCGAAGTACTCAAAGAGGCAATACGATACGGATTCGGGGCGGGGAATGCAAGGAATACATAAACATTCATAGTATCACCCCTCACTTGTTTGTCCTACTCTTTTTGTTCGTCATTGCTCTCTTGGTTGTCATCCCGGCACTCGCGAAGCAGATATGCGAAGCATCCGGGATCCATAACCACACTTATCATCTTCTCTTTTGTTTGTCATTCCTTGCCATCGCCATATTACGATATGACACTATTGAAAAAGTATTCGTTTTTGCTCTTCGCGGACTTGCTTTTGCTCCTTAGGAGGCTTACGAAACTCCTTCGGAACATTGAAAAACGATTTCGGAACATTGAAAAACGATTTCGGAACATTGAAAAACGATTTCGGAACATTGAAAAACGATTTCGGAACATTGAAAAACGATTTCGGAACATTGAAAAACTCCTTCGGAACATTGAAAAACGATTTCGGAACATAGAAAAACGATTTCGGAACATAGAAAAACGATTTCGGAACATTACGAAACTCCTTCGGAGCATTGCGAAACGATTTCGGAGGCTTGCTTTACAGCCAAAAATGTAGATTCAGCACGAAAAACGGCATTTCCCGAAGTCGTCAGGCTTGCCCTAAGAACTCAGAAAGTTTTCTCTGACTGCAAAAAACAGAAAGGACGTAAGTCAGTGTTTCGCTTGCGGATTCCGGTTAAGATTTTGACGGGATGACAATCAATAAGATAAACCTAAAGGACGTAAGTTCTCGAGTTCCCGGGTCAGGCTCTGACACGCAAAAGAAATAATACAACATTATCACAATAATTATATTACAAACACGATTCGCATCACGAAGCAGGGGCTTCGTGACGAGGAAGAATGACAAGATTAAAAGTACTTTTTATAAGAAGTCTATTTTAACTGATATAATATAAGAAAGAATTTTTACTTTTCTCCGTAATTCATCATCAGCAAGTCATTGAGGTCGGAGTATAGGTCGAGGTAGTCCTGCCGGCTGCGGCGGATTATTTCGTATGCTTCTTCCCTGCCGTACACGTGCGTGATTTCGCAGATGCGCTTTCCTGCGCCGGGCGCTTCCTTATAAGTAAGGAAGTAGTGGCGGATTCTTTCGATTAATGATGTCGGACAGTCGGAGATGTCGTCCCAGCCGCCGAACACGTTGTCCTTATGCATCACCGCGATTATCTTGTCGTCGGCTTCTTCGCCGTCTATCATTCTCAGTCCGCCAATCGGAACGGCGTTCAGGATTATGTCGTTGTGAGTTATTACTTTTTCCGTCAGCACGCAGATGTCAAGCGGGTCGCCGTCTCCCTTTATTCCGCTTCTGCCTGTCTTGAGGCAGCAGAATTCCGCGACACTTTCGCCGCAGTATGTCTGCGGAATCAGTCCGTAAGGAGTCGGGCAGACGTTCGAGTACAACTGCGGTCTGTCGATTTTAAGGTATCCCGACTGCTTATCGAGTTCGAATTTCAACGTATCTGTCGGAACGATTTCGATGTAAGTCGAAACTACTTCGGGAGCGTTTTTTCCGATATAGACTCCGTGCCACGGATGCGCTTTTATAAGCGGTCTTACTCTTTTGAACAGGTCAAATGCTTCATTATTTTTCATACTACACTCTCGAAATAAAGTTTAATGATTTTTTTATCAGGTCTTCCGTGCCGAGATTCTCGCCCGGATTATTTTTCAGTACTTCCCTAATGATTTTTTCCGCGTCGGCGCGCTGGTAGCCGAGGTTCATTAGCGCGGTAAGCGCTTCGAGACGCGGAACGTCGGTGTCGCGGTTTCCCGCCGCCGATTCCATTGTTCCTCCGATGTCCGCGTTTATTTTAAACACCTTGTCTTTAAGAGCGAGTGAAATCATTTCGATTTTCTTCGGTCCGATGCCGGGAATTTTTATTCCCGTAAAGGTCTTGTTCGTAATAAGCCCGAGAATGTCTTCGAATGAGGCGTGAGTCAGAATCGTATGCGCGGTCTTCGCGCTTATGCCGCTGACGGAAATGAGCATCTTGAACATTTCTCTTTCCCTTTCGTCGTGGAAGCCGAAGAGCATAAGAGAATTTTCCTTGACGTCGAGGTAAGTAATCACGGAAAAAGTTTCTCCCGCGGCGGGAAGGTTATCCCTGACCTTTCCCGAAACGTGAACCGAAAAGCCGACTCCGTTCACGTCGAGAATAATCGCGTTCCCCGCTTTCGATAAGAGAGTTCCTTTTAAGAGTGAAATCATTTTTTTCTCCTGAGAATTTTATCGGGATTTTTTTCGATGAACTGTTTCCAGTCCTGACGCCTGCCGCGGGATTTCCCCGCCTGAATCTTTTCACCCCCGCTGAAGTAATGGCAGAGCGCTATTGCGAGAGCGTCCGACGAGTCACTGAGCATTTTGTCTTCCTTTACGGAAAGTATATTTTTTATGAATGTCTGCACTGTCGGTTTCGATGCGGAGCCGCTGCCCGTGACGGATTTCTTGACTTCCCTCGGCGAGTATTCGAAAACCCTTAGCCCGCTGTTTAGAGCCGCTATCATCACGGCGCCGCGGACCTGACCGAGTTTCATTGTTGACTGAATGTTCTTTCCGAAGAATGCCGTTTCGACGGAAAGTTCGTCGGGTTTGTATTTCTCGATTCCCGCCGCGCAGAAATCGTAAATCATCTTGAGCCTCGACGGTATCGGCTGCTTTGAATTCATTATCAAGGCATCGTAAGCAAGAACTTTGAAAGTTCCGTTCACGACTTCGATTATTCCCAGGCCGGTAACGACCGAGCCGGGGTCTATACCGATGATTCTCATTTTTTAAAAATCGCCGTTAGTATAAATGTTCTGCACGTCGTCGTTCTCATCGACGAATTCGAGGAACTTCATCACATCCGCAGCGCCGTGTTCGTCAAGCGCCACGAGGTCCTTCGCGATGTACTGCATTCCGGCGCTTTCAATCTTGAAATTCTTTTCTTCCATCGCCTTCCTGACCTTTTCGAGATTTTCCACGGTTGAAATGATTTCGAAAAATTCATCTTCGGTCTTCAGGTCGTCGGCTCCCGCATCGAGAATTATTTCCATCACTTCGTCCTCGGAGTGTTTACCTTTTTCGACTGTGACGACGCCTTTTCTTTCGAACATCCAGGCGACAGAGCCCGCTTCGCCGAGATTTCCGTTGTGCTTGGAAATAAGATGCCTTAGTTCGGCGACAGTTCTGTTGCGGTTATCCGTCACGCACTGGATAATACACGCGATGCCGTGCGGAGCGTAGGCTTCGTAGTTGATTTCCTCGTACCTGACGCCTTCGAGTTCGCCGGTGCCTTTCTTGACTGCACGTGTTATATTGTCCTGAGGCATGTTGCTTGCTTTAGCCGATTGAATGGCGAGTCTGAGGCGCGGGTTTCCCGCGGGGTCGCCGCCGCCGTCGCGCGCGGCAATAGTGATTTCCTTGATAATCTTCGTGAACACTTTACCCCTCGCCGCGTCGGTCGCGGCTTTTTTTCTCTTGATAGTCGCCCATTTAGAATGTCCGGACATAAAAAATAAATTTAAATTTTAATAATGTTTAATGAATTCTGATGTCTTTGATAATCAATTTTGTGTAACCGTTCCTCTGGTTCTTGTCAATTGTATAGCAGATGTCGCATACCGAATCTCTTGAAATGCTGTCGATACGGTCTTTCGAATTATAGAATACCGCGTTCCAGGTCCTGTCCGAAATTCCGTCGCTCACCTTGAACACGTGTGATTCGACTTTCGTAAATTTTACGTCGTCAACAATCTTCACGTTCTTCGTGAGAAAAATCGGCTGCGGGTTTCCGGGACCGAACGGCTCGAAGAAAGAAATAATCTTGATGAAAGTCGGGTTTATGTCTTCGAAATTAATCTCGAGGTCAACGTCGATTTCCGGTTTCAGGTCCTCGCTGATAAGTTCTTTGACCGCTATTTCATTGAATCGTTTTCTGAATTCGTCAATTTTTTCGACTTCGATTTCGAGACCCGCGGCGTGGCAGTGTCCGCCGTACTGTATAAGCAGGTCTTCGCAGTTCTTGAGCGCCTCGTAAACGTTGAATCCGTTTATGCTTCTCGCGCTTCCCTTTGCGGTTCCCTTTATAGTCGTAAGTACGATTGTCGGGCGGTTGAATCTTTCGACCATCCTCGCCGCGACTATGCTGATAACTCCGGGATGCCAATCCGCGTTGTGAAGAACTATCGAGTATTCGTCTTTGTCTCCGTAAGTGTCCTTGTAAAGGCGGAACGCCTTTTCCGTTATGTTCTTGTCGATTTCCCTTCTATTGGCGTTCTCGACGTCAAGAATGTTCACGAGGTCGTCGAGTTCCTTCAGGTCGTCGCTGATTAGCAGATTGACCGCCCTGTCGGCGTCGCCGAGCCTTCCGACCGCGTTGATTCTCGGAGCGAGGGAAAAAACGATGTTCGTCGTGTTCACCTTGTTTTCCTTCAGCCCGATTTTTTCTATAAGCGCTTTAATTGAAGGACGCGGGTTCGTGTTAATCTTGTTGAAGCCTTCGTTCACGAGTATTCTGTTCTCGTCGGTTATCGGAACTATATCAGACGAGGTCGCTATCGCCACGAAGTCAAGGAGCGTGTAAGCAAACTTTTCGTCTCCGAGTCTTCCGCAAACGGACTGAATGAGTTTGAATGCGACTCCCGTGCCGCAAAGATGCTTGTAAGGATAATCGCAGCCCGGCTGTATCGGGTCCATAATCGCGAACGCTTTGGGAAGCGTTTCGGGAGGCTGGTGATGGTCGCAGACTATTACGTCAATACCTTTCTCGTTCGAATAGTCAACAGTATTAATCGCCGTAATTCCGCAGTCAATCGCGACGAGAAGTTTTATGTTGTCGTCCTTCGCTTCGTCGATGGCGCTTTTTGAAAGGCCGTATTCCTGACTGATTCTGTTGGGAATGAAAACAGAAACTTCGACACCGAAATGCTTAAGAAAAAGAGAGAACATTGACGCGCCTATGATTCCGTCAACGTCGTAGTCTCCGAGTATCATTACTTTTTCTTTCCTGCTAATCGCGTCGAGGACTCGTTCGGTTGCTTCGGCGCAGCCTTTCATAAGCATCGGGTCGTGCAGTTTGTCCAGTGTGGGTTTAAAGAATCTGATTACTTTCGAGTAATCAGTAACTCCCCGCATGTAGAGGAGTTTTGCTACAGAATCGGGAATTTTGATTCTGCCCTTGAGGCCTTGTACATCTTTGATAAAAGTATCAAATCGGACGTACCCATCCCCCCCGTTTTCCGGGAATAAATTTTTTAACTTCCAGATTTTTTCCAATTTCTCTCATATTTATTTTTTTGTGCTCAAAGGGGGACTTGAACCCCCACCCAAATACATGGACTGCACCCTGAATGCAGCGCGTCTACCAGTTCCGCCATTTGAGCAAGACTGAAAGTTATCAGGAAAAGAAGATACAAAATCACGTCAGTAAATTCAATTTCAAAAAAACGGTAAAAACCACATTAAACAGGAGTCCGTTCTCTTAAAAACATAAAATGTCTCACATCAAATAATAAAAAAGGCGGGCATTTGCCCGCCTTTATAAAAATAGACTTTAAGATTATTTCACAAGAATCATTTTTTTGGTCTCTACGTATTCGGGAGTGGAAAGCCTGTAGTAGTACATTCCGCTTGAAAGTCCGCTTCCGTCGAACTGCGTCTCGTAATAACCCGCTTTTGTGTAACCGTCGTGAAGCACTTTCACCAACTGACCGAGATTGTTGTAGACTTCAAGTCTTGCGGATGTGTTTTTCGGGATATCGAATTTAATCTTTGTTACGGGATTAAACGGATTCGGATAATTTTGCTGCAGGGCAAAACTCTTGGGCAGATTCGTACCTATCTGGCTTATACCAACAGTACCGAGCATCTGCACCTTATCCATTAACACTGTAAAACCGTCAACAGCACAATCCATATTATACCTGAAGGCGATACGTACATCCATACCGGCAAAGAAAGACAGGTCATACTGATAATTCGTGAAGTTTCCATATACGGAACCCACAGGCCAGATGATAGAACCAAGCCTGAAAGCAAAATTCGAAGGCAAAGAATCTATTATATTAACCCAAATGGACATACTGTCCGCATAAGTGGTACTGCCTCCGCAAGCCCAAAAGGAGATTTTTGCGTCTGATGGTAAACTTGTAAAAAGTTTTGTTACTAAAAAGGCATCTGATATCGTAGCTGTAGTGCCATTAGTATCTACAGCTGACCACCAAGAAACCATAATAGATTTTACACCATCATAGCTTTTAGAACCTCTCCCGGGAGAAAATGTGATACCGGGAATTGCAACACCTGAATCCCTTACAGTCCAGTTTGTAAAGGGATCTATTGGAAATGAAGCATTGTTGTAAACTAACCATCCGGCAGGCAAATGAATAGAATCGGAAGTTTCAAAACTTTCGGTGTAATATGCCGGCTGTGAGAACAAATTGAAAATAGGAATAAAAG
>DATMXZ010000316.1:0-3614 GCA_035561235.1 Ignavibacteria bacterium | reverse complement strand
TTATTATATTTTGAAAACTTATCGCAATTTAACTACTGAATTGAAACGGAATTTCATCGAAGACAGCATAAATTATCTTAAATTCGCGGGAAAAAACAAGGATTTCAGTGTTCCCGTCGAATCCTTGAAGAATTATGAGATTGAAATTCCGAAACCCGGCGATGATATTCCGAAGCAAACCGTAAACATATTGGAAAAAGAGTATAAAAGCAAAATTGAGGACAGCAATATAGTCAGGGATACAGGCTCGATAAGCCTTATCAGGGAAGACTGGATGGACTCTGACAAAATGACCGCGCTCGACGAAAAAATAAACAATTGTTCGAAATGTCCGCTTCATAAAACGAGGACGAATTTCGTTTTCGGTACGGGCAGCCACGAATCGGACGTTATGCTTATCGGCGAAGCGCCCGGCGCGGAAGAAGACATTCAGGGCAAACCTTTCGTCGGCAGGGCGGGAAAACTGCTTACGGATATCTTAAAGGCGATAAATTTCACGCGGGACGAGGTCTTCATCTGCAACATTCTTAAATGCAGGCCGCCCGAAAACAGAAATCCTCTGCCCGAGGAAATCGTGAAGTGTGAGCCGTACCTTATGAAACAGATTGAACTCATCCGCCCGCGTTTCATACTCTGCCTCGGCACGTTCGCGGGACAGACGATGCTCAGGGCGAGGGAACCGCTCGGAAAAATGAGAGGAAAAATTTTTAATTTCAAATATTCGGATGTAAATGCTAAACTAATGGTAACATACCATCCCGCGGCGCTTCTCAGAAATCCTAACTGGAAGAGGCCGACCTGGGAGGATGTGCAACTATTCAGGAAAGAATATGATAAAGAGAAAAAAAACTGATATAAAGACATCGAGAATAAACGAGGAGACACAGTTGTCTTTCGACGGCAAGACACCCCCGAACGCTCTTGAAGTCGAGAAGCAGGTTCTCGGCGCGATTCTGCTCGACAATCAGGTTTTCACAGATGTCGTTCAGATGGTTACGCCCGAGCATTTTTACAGGAAAGCCAACGGACATATATTTTACGCGATGATATCTCTCGACAACAGAAACGAGCCGATTGACCCGCATACCGTCATCGAAGAACTGCGCCGGATGGGAAAGATAGATGAAATAGGCGGTGTCGAATACATACTCGAAATTACGGAAAGCATTTCTTCGTCAGCCAACGCGAAATTTCACGCGAGGATTATATATGAAAAATTCATTCTTCGGGATTTAATACACATAGCGTCACAAGTACTTGAAAAAAGTTTTGATTCTTCGGCGGAGCCGTTCAAGATTCTCGCCGACGCCTCTAAGGATATTCTCGACACTTCGGAATCAATTTCGAAGAAGCGCGTCGTGTCCGTCGAAGAGGCGATTGAAGACGTGTTCGAAATGCTCGGCAGCAGAAGGGGAGCGGACAAGAAAAATCTTCCCGGCGTGCCGACGGGATACTCTTTTCTCGACGACCTGACGCTCGGTTTTCAGAAATCGGAACTTATAGTCGTGGCGGGAAGACCGTCGCACGGCAAGACCGCGTTGACGCTCAACATCGCGAGGAACGCCGCGATGCAGAATTACAAAATCGCTTTCTTCTCTCTTGAAATGACGAAGAACGAAATCATCACGAGGCTGATTTCAAGCGAATCAAGGGTTGACGGTCAGAGATTAAAAAGCGGCAAGACTTCGAACGAAGAATGGGCGAGGGTCGGACAGGCTCTCGAAAGACTTAAAATAAAACTGTTCATCGACGACACGAGCGAACTTAACGTGCTTGAACTCCGCGCGAAAGCAAGACGCCTCAAACACGAAAACGACATCGATATGGTCATGGTCGATTACCTTCAACTGCTGAAAGGCGAAGGCTCCTACGAAAGACGCGACCTTGAAGTCGCGCACGTTTCAAGAAGCCTGAAAGCCCTCGCGAAAGAACTCGACATTCCCGTCGTCGCCGCCGCGCAGTTGAACCGCGGTATTGAACAGCGCGGAAAGGAAAAGAAACCGCAACTTTCCGACCTGCGCGAATCGGGCGCGATTGAGCAGGACGCCGACGTTGTGTTGTTCATTCACAGACAGTTCCTGATTGACAGACCCGACAAGGGCGACCCGAAATACGACGAACTTTTCAGAAAAGCCGAACTCTCAATCGGCAAGCAGCGAAACGGACCTCCGGGAAATCTCGAACTGGTGTTCCTTCAGGAATACACGAGGTTCGAGAACCAGTCGAAATCTCCTCCGGTAATCGACATCCCTCCGGAATATACCGAACAGCCATTTTAAAAAATTTTTGAAAATGAATTTATTTGATTTAGGTTACAGTGACGAACTCGAAAAATTCAGGATTGAAAATAATCTTGAAAGTTTTTCGTCAGCCAGAGTTATTTCAGAGCATAAAGAGCGCTATGTTGTTAAAACCGCCGAAGGCGAATACGACGCGGAGATAACGGGAAACCTCAGGTATTCCGCGGAGTCGAGAGAGGATTTTCCCGCAGTCGGCGACTGGGTTTCCGTAAATGTATGCGGCGAAGACTTCGCGATTATCAACAGCATATTACCGCGGAAGACTTTAATCAAGAGGCAGGCGCCCGGCACGAAGAGCGACATTCAGATTATCGCGGCGAATGTCGATTACGCTTTTCTCGTTCAGGCTGTTGACAGGGACTTCAGCGTCAATCGTCTTGAACGCTATCTTACAATCTGCTACGATTCCAAAGTGAGTCCTTTGATACTCTTCAGCAAGATTGATTTAACAGATGAAACTCACATCGGCGAAATTATAAACAGCGTTAAAACCAGAGAACCCGGTGTTCCCGTAATAATGTTCAGCAATGAAACGGGCAAAGGTCTTTCCGAAATTAATTCTATTATAGAAAAAGGAAAAACCTACTGCCTGCTCGGCTCGTCGGGAGTCGGGAAATCCACGCTCCTGAATAACCTTTCGGGAAAAGAACTTATGAAAACTGCCGCCATCAGCGAAAGCATCGACAGAGGCAGGCACGTAACGAGCCACAGGGAATTGATAATACTTGAGAGCGGCGGGATACTCATCGATAATCCGGGAATGAGAGAACTTGGAATCGCTGACGCGGGCGAAGGACTCGAAATAACATTCGATAAAATATTCCGGACCGCGGACAAATGCAGGTACAAGGACTGCACGCACGTCGTAGAAGAAGGATGCGCCGTAATCGAAGCCGTCGAAAAAGGTGAGATAGAAAAATCATACTATGAAAACTATCTCAAAATGCACAAAGAGCAGCAGCATTATGAATCCTCAGCCGCCGAAAAGAAACGCAAAGATAAAATACTCGGCAAAGTCGTTAAGAACTATAAGAAGAATCATAGGAATAAGTATTAGGGGGGGAAGCTTTAAAAAAAAAGATCACGATTTTGATTTTATTTGCTTACACAATATTTTGATCTCACTTTTTGCGTCGCTAATATCGTCTTTCGTTATGCATGGATACATATGAGTGTACATATTTCTAACTCTTTTAATAATTTCCATATGTCCGCTGAAAAATTCATATGTCGGAAATAAAACGGGTATTAATTCAGATTTATATTTTATTACTATCTCTTCTAAATGGCCAAGTGTTACAGAATGCAAAGGCA
>DATMXZ010000315.1:0-3826 GCA_035561235.1 Ignavibacteria bacterium | reverse complement strand
CTATTTCTCTTTATCATTTCCCGATTAATTTCTTTAATTTTTCCGTGTCAAGTTTTTTATTCCTCGCGTGAGCCGCTTTCATTAATGCCCTTGACGCGCTCCTGTAATATTCAACAAATTCAGGATATTTTCTATGCATTACGTCCAGATGAATTTTTATTGTTTTTGCGTCCCCTCTTGCTACGGGACCGGTTATTGAATCGGCTGCGCCGCGCTTTTTCAGATTTTCAAGAGTCGAGCGCAGCAATGGTTCCTGCGATGCGAAGAGTTTGTCCGCTGATATGCCTATGGACTTCGATATTAATTCATTCAGATAAAAATTCGCGAGTATGAAATTAGACGCCAGCACGCAACTTAAATGATACTCGGGTTTCGCTTTCCCCGGAATAATTATAAAATCCGATTTCAATTTCCTTGTGATTTTTTTAAATACCGCAAGCGCGGCGCTTCCTCCTTCAATCCCGAAATATATATTTTTCAGGAAACCGCTGTTCTTAAAATTCCTGAAAGGTATCGTCTGAATAGGATGAAACGATGCGAGATTCGATTTCTTAATGCCCGTTCCGGAAAGAGCGGATGCGGAAAGCGCTCCGCTTGTGTGCGCCAGTATCGCGTCCGGCGGAATATCAAATCTTCGGGATTCCTTTACGACCTGCAGGATGTCTTCATCCTTAACCGCGTATATGACTACATCGGCTTTATCAAAACAGCCCTGAAGGATACCGCCGTAAACATTAGGACAACCAGTCAATTTGCCAATCTTCCGGACAACTTTTATTGACCTGTCCGCTAACGCGTGTATTGTATAACCCGCTCTCCTTAATTCGAGGGCTAAAGCCGTGCCTACATTACCCGTGCCGATGATGCTGATTCTCATTTTTCCAGAATTATTGTGACAGGTCCGTCGTTTATCGATTTGACGAGCATCTTGGCGGCAAATACTCCTGTCTTAATTTTATCCTTATTGTAAAAATTTCTTAACGATTCGTTGAATCTTTCGTACAGTAAATTGGCTTTTTCCGGCTCTTCCGCGAATATGAAACTCGGTCTGTTGCCGCTCTTTCCGTTATCCGTGCATAATGTGAATTGCGATATGACCATTATCTCTCCTTTTACGTCTTTCACGCTGAGGTTCATCAACCCTTTCTCGTCCTCAAATATTCGGAGATCGGAAATTTTTTGCGCCAGTTTGTCGGAATTTTTTTCCTCATCGCCCTTCCTGACGCCAAGATATACAAGCAGACCTTTTTTCGTGCTGCTGAATACATTTCCGTCTATTGTTACCGATGATTCGAGAATCCTTTGTATTATCGCAATCATTATTTTAATATTAGAACCCTGTAATTTTCCGAATAATCTTTCAGGAATTCGAAATCATTCAGGTTTTTGCTTTTTAATAATTTGGTCAGTTCATCCTTCCTGTTATAGGCAATCTCAAGAAAGAGTTCCCTGTTTCCCTTAATTTCAAGAAGTTTTCTGTAAAAAACAAGTCCGTCTCCGTCGTCCGTTAACGCCTTTTTCGGTTCATGCTTCCTGACCTCCTCATCCAGTAAACCGTATTCCTCAATCGATATATACGGTGGATTCGATACTATGTAATTGAATCCTTTCCCGCACTCTTTTTCCAATTCACCAATACTAAAATGCGATGAAAGACAATCTCTTTTCAGGATTAAATATTTGCTGCTATCTGCTTTATTATTAAGTAAATTGCGTCTTGTCATTTCAATGGCATTATCGCTATTGTCAACGGCAGTATAAAAATAATTCCTTCCCGCCTTTTCCAATTCTCTCACGATGGCAGTTGCTATGCAGCCCGAGCCTGAACCAATTTCGAGTATCGATACATCGTCAGCCTGTTCTGTTCGCTCTAAGAATTTTTCCACTAATACTTCCGTATCCTGCCTTGGAATCAGCACGTTTTCATTCACTTCAATATCATATCCGTAAAAATTTGTCGAGCCGAGTATGTATTGTAATGGTTCTTTGTTCAAACGCCTTTTCAGGTAAGATTTGAATGTGCCAACTTCATTTTCGAGTAGCGGTTTGTCAAAATTCAGGTATAAATCCAAACGTCTGCACTTCAACGCATCCGAAAGCATCAGTTCCGCGTTTAACCTCGGCTCCCTGATGCCGTTTTTCGCTAACAGTTCCGCTGAATAATTCAGTATTTGCAAGAGCGTTGTGAGTTTTTCCTGCATCGGATTACATTTGTACGAAAACTGTTTTCCCGTTCAATACAGTGCGGATTACTTTAATTTTAATTATATCCTGAACTGGCACGGTGAATATATCATCCGATAGTACGACGAAATCAGCATATTTGTCCTTCTCGAGCGTGCCTTTCACTTCTTCCTCGAATCCTGCGTAAGCCGCGAAAACTGTCATTGACTTAACGGCATCGAGAACTGTGAGTTTCTGATTTGCCCCGGGTAGGTTCTTTATCGTTGTGTCCATAGGCTGGCGGTTTACAAGCAAATGAATTAACGCTATGGGGCTTATTATGTTGCTGTAAGGGAAATTTGAACCTGCCGTAATTCTGCCCGTGCTCTGCAGCATTGAATTCCAAAGACCGAGGTTCAGCGCGTTTGATTCCGGTATCAGGTCTTTTATGCCGCCTTCTATGTTTCCGATTGTAACTTCGGGACGAACGGAAGGGATAATTCCGAATTCCGACATTCTCTTTATATCGGCGGGCTGAATGAACTCGACGTATTCAAATATGATTCGCGCGTTATCCTGTTTCTTATCCCTGAATATCTTTTCTATGCTGTTCAGATTATCGTTAACCGCCTTGTCACCTACCGTTTTAATGCAAAACTGGAAGTTCTTATCGAGCGCCTTCTTCAGGTTACTCTCCACTTCCTCCGTTGTAGCGTATAATCCCGCGTTCTTCGAATCCTTCAGATAAGCGTCCTTCATGGACGCGGCCTGAAGATTCAACGCTCCGTCATAATCTATCGATACCGAACGGACGGTAAGATGGTCTTTGTAGTTTTTTTCGATTCCCTTCTGAAGGTATTCTTCAAATGTTTCGTCTCCTACGCTCAACACTCCGTAAACCTTTACGGAAAGCGCGCTGCTGTCGATTAATTGCTTTAAAAGCCCAATCGATTCCCTGTTCACCGTTCTGTCGTGGACCTCCGTTATTCCGTATTTCGCCAGTTCGAGTGATGCCGCTTTTACCAACTGGTATAAATCTTCTCTTGATATCTCGGGCGACTTGTCGCGAATTAAATTCACCGCGTTGTCATACAATAACCCGGTAAGTTTTCCGTTCTCGCCTTTTTCTATTTCTCCGTCGTTAGGATTCGGAGTTAATTCGGTTATCTGAAGCGTCTGAAGCATCTTCGTGTTGCACCACGCCATGTCTCCCGTAAGGTTCAGCACGTAAACATTGTAGTTCTTTGCCGCGCTGTCCAATATGCTCTTGTCCATCGCAAGCAATTCGCTCTCGGGAAAGTTCATCTCGTTCATCGCAAAGCCTACTATCCAACTGCCTTCTTTTTTCTCTTTTGACTTTTCAGATATTACTTTTTTTATCTCATTTATCGATTTCGCGTTTATGAAATTGATGAAATTGAGATTTTTTCCGAATTCAACTAGCGAACCCTCCATATCAATAAAGCCGGGAATGACAGGTTTTCCTTTTAAATCAACGATTTCATTCCCCTCAAATTTCTTTTTAATGTCATCGTTTCGGCCGGTTTCAAGTATCTTTCCGCTCTGAACCGCCATTGCTTCGACTATCGTGTTCTTGCCGTCAAGTGTGTATATTTTGCCGTTCGTGTAAACTGTTATGGGTGATTTTGAACACGAAGTCAGC
>DATMXZ010000314.1:0-9388 GCA_035561235.1 Ignavibacteria bacterium | reverse complement strand
TTATTATCATTACCGTTAGCGTCGTTATCGCGGCCCTCATAACGATTAAACTGTTTTCGAACAAATCAGAGGCCGACGCTAAAACGTACAAGCGTGACCCGAACGCTAAAATACTCGTCACTACATCCAAAGTATCTTTTCAAAATCTGTACGAGGAAAAAAAATATGTAGGCACGATATCCGCAAACAGAGACAACAAGATTGCGTCTGAAACATCGGGCAAGGTTGTTCACGTTGGAATAAAGGAAGGCGACTTTATCGGCAAAGGCAGCGTGATTGCAAAAGTTGACGACACGATGCTGAAACTTCAATTGGAAGCCGCAGAAGTGCAACTCGAAGGCATAATGCTCGACGTTCAAAGATATGAAAACCTTTCAAAAGGCGATGCTATCCCCGCCATTCAACTCGAGAAAGTAAACATCTCAAGAAGGTCAACAGAGATTCAAATTAAAACACTCAAAGAACAAATATCGAGAACAACGATACGTTCGCCCTTCGCCGGAGTAGTCACTGCTAAGTTTTTCGACCTCGGTTCCGTCATTGCCCCGGGTGTGCCCTTATTACAATTGACGGACATTGATGTCTTAAAATTGAATTTAAATATTCCGGAGAATGAAATCTCGAGATTCAGAGAAGGGACAAATACTCAGATTACCTGTGACGTTTATAAGGGAGTCCTTTATAACGGCATAGTTTCAATGGTCGGCTCAAAAGGAGATGATTCGCATAACTTCCCCGTACAGATTACCGTGAATAATATGAAATCAAACGCACTGAAACCCGGAATGTTCGGCTCGGTCAGTATCGGCAACAGTCTCAGCACTTCGAGTACGGCTATACCGGTAGGCGCGCTCGTAGGAACTATTAAAGAACCGAAAGTTTATAAAATCGAAAACGGTAAAGCCGTATTGAAAAATATTACAATCGGACTCTCAACAGGGAGTTTTCTGGAAGTAACCAACGGACTCTCCGTCGGTGATGAAATCGTGATTATCGGACAGGTAAACCTGTACGACGGCGCTCCCGTAAACATAATTTCAAATCTGCAAAACTAACAATATGAATCTAACGCAATTATCTATAAAACGTCCGTCGGCAATAATCGTAATATTCAGTCTAATCGTAATTTTCGGAATTCTGACATTAAAAAAACTCGGCACGGAATTATTGCCAAACATGTCAACTCCTATCGTCGTCGTTACAACTGAGTATCCGGGCGCCGCGCCGAGTGAGGTAGAGAATCAGATTACAAAGAAGGTTGAAGATGGTCTTTCAAGCCTTAATAACATTGACTATATGTCTTCTAAATCTCTGAGCGGAGCATCCATCGTTATGGTTAGTTTTAAGATTGGTACCGACATTGACGTTACGTTGCAGGAAGCCCAGAGGAACATAGATAAAATCCGCAGGGATTTACCGTCAGAGTCCAAGAATCCCACTCTCGTCAAGATTTCCCCCAGCGAATTCCCCATTATGACTATATCAGTAAATTCGAATTTGCCAAAATCCGAATTGTACCAGAAAGTTAAAGACGATTATCTGCCCGTCATACAGCAGGTGAAAGGCGTCTCGGAAGTCAATTTGCTCGGCGGCGAGAAACGTGAAATAAGGGTTAATGTTAACAAGGACAGGTTAAACCATTATGGGCTCTCCATTTTGCAGATTACACAGGCTGTTAATTCCGCTAACCTCGAATTCCCTACCGGCAAAATTAAAAGCGATAACGAGCAACTTGTCGTTAAACTCGCCGGGAAATTCGAATCCCTCGACGATTTAAGAAACCTTGTCGTTTACAGACCGCCTGCGGGAACTCCGGTCAGAGTCAGCGACGTCGCAGATGTCAAGGACGGCATCGTCGAATTGTCTTCCGTCGCGAGATACAACGGGGAAAACGGCATGGCAATTATAATAAAAAAATCTCCCGACGGAAATACGGTTGATATAAGCGAAAAAATTTCAGAATCGCTAAAAATTATAGAAAGCGAAAATACTTCCAGCAATCTAAAATTCACGGTTATAAGTGACGACAGTATTGTTACCAACAAATCAGTCGATTCGGTAATAATGGATTTGATTCTTGCGGTACTGCTCGTTGCATTTATTATGTACGTCTTCATGCATAATATCCGGAACTCTATTATCGTCGTAATTTCTATCCCAATATCACTCATTTCCGCTTTCATAATGATGTACGTTATGAATTACTCTCTGAATCTGATGACACTTCTTGCAATGACTCTTGTAATTGGAATTCTTGTTGATGATTCCATAGTCGTTCTTGAAAACATACAACGCCACATGGAAATGGGCAAAGATAAAATTACGGCTACTTATGACGGGATTAAACAGATTACATTCGCTGCAGTGACAATTACTATAGTAATCGTAGTAGTGTTTCTGCCGCTTACTTTCATGCAAAGCATAGTATCGGAAGTGATGCGTCAATTTGCTTTTACCGTGGCTTTTACGACATTAATGTCACTCTTTTCGAGTCTCACTCTGACTGTATTTCTATCATCAAGGTTTGCTAAGATTGACGAAAAGAAAGATCTTTCGAATCCGGTTCACAGACTCCTCGCGAAATTCGAAAAAATTTTACAGCGGGGCACGGATTTTTATGGCAAGGCGCTCGATTGGGCTCTTTCTCATAAAACTGCTGTCTTCGGTTTACTAATCGCATTGTTTGCCGCTACAGTTATGATTATGAAAATGGGCATATTAGGTCAGGAATTGCTTGCATCGGGAGATCAGGGAAAATTCCGAATGACTTTTGAGTTTTCAAAAAACACGACCGTGCTTCAGAATAACTTGATCATGCAAAATATCGAGCAGGGAATTTTAAGCAGACCCGAGGTAAAATATGTTTTTGCTAATATCGGCGGTCCTAAACAAGGAGCGGGCGGTTTAGGCTTTGGACTCGAAAATGAATCCGAACTCACGATACAATTGAAGGACGAAAAAGAACGGCCGGACATTCCGACAGAAAAATATATGGAAAATCTTAGAAAGGAAATATCCGAGAAATATCCCGGAGTTAAACTGAAGACCACTTTAATCGGTATAATAGACCTGTCAAACGCCGCCGTGGAAATTATTCTGCTGGGTGATAACTATGACATTCTTTTCAAAGAAAGCGAGAAGGTAAAAAACATTATTGATAATACACCCGGCGCTATCGACTCAAAAGTATCAGTCGATGTAAGCGGAAATCCTGAACTAAGCATTGACTTAGATAATGAAAAGATGGCTGATTTCGGTTTAAACACTGCTATCGTAGGCGGTACAATTCAGAACGCATTGTCGGGAAACCACGATTCGAAATTCAGGGAAAAAGGAGTCGATTATGACATTAGAATTAATTTTGACGCTTTCGACAGAAAAAATCCCGACGACTTGAGGGGAATTCAGTTTATAAATAAAAACGGCGGACGTGTGCAATTGAGCCAGTTCGCGAACGTGGAGAGAAGCGCGGGACCTAACATGCTTGAAAGATACAACAGAAGGACTTCGATTACAATAACAGCGAACAATCTCGGCAGAAGCAACGGACTTATCGTCAACGATATTCTTGAATCCTTAAAGAAGGACCCGATAGACCCGTCTGTCACCCTTACGTGGGGAACGTTGAATAAAACTCAGGACGAGACTTTTGCTTCGCTTGGTTTTGCAATTCTTCTGTCTATAATAATGATATACTTTATTCTCGTGATATTGTTCGATAATTTCCTGTATCCCCTCGCTATTTTATTCTCAATTCCCGCATCTCTTATAGGCTCATTACTGGCTCTGAACCTCAGCATGTCGAGCATGAGCATATTCTCGCTGCTGGGAATTCTCATGCTGCTTGGTCTGGTTGCGAAAAACGCGATTCTCATAGTGGACTTTTACGTTAAACTGAAACAGCAGGGTATGCATTACAGAAAAGCATTAATAGAAGCGGGGAAACTCAGAATGCGTCCGATTCTTATGACGACGATTGCGATGATATTCGGTATGATTCCCGTTGCTATCGCGAAAGGAGCTGATGCCGAATGGAAAAACGGACTCGCGTTCGTGCTTATTGGAGGTCTCCTGTCTTCAATGATAATTACGGTGATATTGATTCCGGTACTGTGCTACATAATCGATACGGTGAAAGAGAAATTCGCGCGAAAAAAGGCAGAAAAAAATAAATCAGTTCAAACTGAAATGTTAACGAAATGAAAACCGGTGTCGATGGACACCGAACATATAAAATAAAAAATAAAACACAAAGGAAAAAATCATGAAAAAATCATTTTTAGTATTAATCGCAATGTTCTTATTCACCGCTTCGGGATTCTCGCAGAATTATCCCGGAACGGGTAAATTCGGTCTTGGTATTGACGGTATTACATCCTCTCCGAACATCGTCGGAAAGTACTATTTCACTGATAAGATTGCCGGTATGATTATCGCAGGCGCCGATTTTGATATTCCGGGCGGCGAAGAAACGGTCGGAACCGAAAAAGTAACAGGCACGGATATCCGCGCCGGTCTCGCGTTCATGTACCATTTCACGAATACAAAAGTCAGCCCCTACCTCGGAATTCAGGGGATTTATCAAAATAAAAAGGAAAGCGGTTTCTACACAACCGGCACTGCCCCCGATGCAAGAAGTTATCTGAATGCAGGAGTTATTTTCGGTATCGATTATTTCTTTGATAAAAATATCAGCGTAGGTATAAAAGAAACTGTCGGTACCGAAATCAGTTTTGAAAGGGATGTTCCAAAGCAGGAAACGAATACGAAAATGAACACGAATACAGTCCTGACTGCCCGGTTCTATTTCTAAATATAAATGTAAAAGCGGAGTTGCCATCAACTCCGCTTTTTATAAAAACTTACAAACCCGAAAAAACTAATCTGTATTTTCTAATTTCTCCTTATTTTCGTGCGTCTCTTCGTCGTGCTTTTTTACGTCATTCAGCAGTTTATTAATCCTGTCGGCGTATTCCATCGTGTCGTCAAAGAAAAATATCAGGTCAGGCGTGTATTTCATCGTTAACTGTCTGCCGAGCATATAACGAATGTGAGGTTTTCTGTAATTTATCCTTTCGATAAGTTTGTCCGCAGGTTCTTTGTTGCCTAAGAACGAGATGTAAACTTTTGCGAGTTTCAAATCAGGAGTCATCAATACTCTGGATATCGTAATTAATCCGGCGTTCAAATCCGACAAATCCTTCGTCATCACCGAGTTAAGCCTGTGCTTGATTTCTTCGGCTACTTTTTCCATCCTTATCGACATACTATACCGACTCCAGTTTACGTTTTGTTTCGATTAATTTGTATCCTTCTATGACGTCGCCAACTTTGATGTCGCTGAAATTCTCAAGACCGATTCCGCATTCGTATCCGGATTCGACTTCCCTTACGTCGTCTTTTATTCTCTTAAGCGAGGAAATTGTTCCGTTGAATATTTCGAGACCGTCCCTGACGAGTCTTACCTTGTGGTTTCTCACAATCTTTCCGTCCTGTACGTAGCATCCCGCAATGTTTCCGATTTTCGGGACCTTGAATACCTGCCTGACTTCAATTGTCGCTGTGATTTCTTCGTTCACATCGGGTGCGAGCAAGCCTTCGAGCACCTGCTTGACCTCATCGATTGCGGCATAAATAATGTTGTGAATTCTAATTTCGACATTGCTCTTTTCGGCTAGTTTTCTCGCGTTAAGATTCGGTCTGACGTTGAATCCGATGATTACCGCGTTTGACGCCTCGGCGAGAAGAACGTCGGATTCCGTAATGGCGCCGACTGCCTTGTGTATTACCCTGACTGTCGCGGTTCCCGGTTTAGAAAGTTTATGCAGCGAATCCGCAAGCGCTTCCGCCGAACCGTCGACGTCTGACTTTAAAATTATGTTCAACTCAACCGATTGTCCGAGTTTTATCTGATTGGTTATATCTTCCAGTGTTGTGTGTTTGACCTGCCTCAATTCCTGTTCGCGCTTTAACTGCTGGCGCTTCAACGCGATTGCTCTGACCTCGGCTTCCGATTTCAGCACTATGACCGAGTCGCCCGCCTGAGGAAGTCCTTCGAAACCTATTACCTGTACAGGCGTAGAAGGTCCCGCTGTTTCAATTCTGTTGTCTCTTTCATCGAACATCGCCCTGACTTTTCCGGAATAAACCCCCGCGACAAAACTATCTCCGATTTTCAGAGTACCTTTCTGAACGAGGATTGTCGCAACCGAACCTCTTCCTTTATCGAGTTTCGATTCCAGCACGACACCTCTTGCTTCCCTGTCAGGATTCGCTTTCAGTTCAAGAAGTTCAGCCTCTAAGAGTATTTTTTCAAGCAGCGTCTCAATGTTAATACCCTTCTTTGCGGATATTTCCACCGATTGATACTTTCCGCCCCATTCTTCAACGAGAATGTTTCTTTCCGCAAGTTGCGATTTTATTCTTTCAACATTAGATTCGGGTTTATCGACCTTGTTAATCGCGATTACAATCGGAACGCCTGCCGCCTGCGCGTGGTTTATAGCCTCGATAGTCTGGGGCATTACGCTGTCGTCCGCCGCCACTACAAGCACTACGATGTCAGCAGCCTGACCGCCTCTCGCGCGCATTGCAGTGAATGCCTCGTGACCGGGCGTATCAAGAAAAGTTATTTGCTTTCCCTTATCAAGTTTCACCTTGTACGCTCCGATATGCTGAGTTATGCCGCCCGCTTCACCAGCGACAACGTTCGCCTTCCTTACATAGTCGAGGAGTGATGTTTTTCCGTGGTCAACGTGACCCATCACCGTAACGACCGGCGGTCTATCTTTTAGCGTTTCAGGCGCGTCCTCATCGTCCTTAAGCAAATCCTCTTCGTATTCGCTCTGGAATTCTATCTTGTAACCGAAAGATTCGGCAAGCAGGAGAATCAAATCCTTTTCAAGACGCTGATTAATTGAAACCATCATTCCGAGGTCAAAGCACTTCTTGATTATCTCGTTAGCCGGCACCCCCATTATATTGGATAATTCAATCGTCGATACGAATTCAGTAACGCTGAGTATATTCTTCCTCGCTTCCTGTATCTCAAGATTCTTCTTTTCCTGTTCGAGTCTCTCTTTTTTCTTCTTCTTTCTTGCAATGCTTCTTGCCGACGCTCCGCTGTCGTCCTCTATCTTGGCGAATGTCTCTCTTATCGCCTCATCAATTTCCTTCTGCGAGAATTCCCGTGCTTTCTGACCTTTGGTAACTTTCTTTTTCTTGCGTTCATATTCTGATTCCGTCTTCGGCTTCTTGTCCTTTTCTTTTAACGGCTTCTTGATATCTTTCAATTGAGCGGGAGTCTGTACAGGAGGTTTGCCCCTGTTGTCCGTATGCGGCTTTTTATCCTTATCCTTGTCTTTGAAAAATTTCTTCGGGGGCTTTCCTGTATCCTTAATCGTTACCTTCTCGAACTTTCCTTTGTTCTGCCTGTCGAATTTCGGTTTTTCGCCTTTTCCGTCCTGCTTGAACTCGGGTTTACCGTGCTTAAAATCTTTGTTGAACGGTTTGTCCTGCCTGAATTTTTTATCTTCAGGTTTTTTCTGCTGCCCGTCAATTTTAGGAACAGTTGTCTTCTTGGCATCAGCGCTGCCCGCCGGAAAATCCTTCGCAGAAACTATGTGAGGTACAGGTATGCTCTGTGTATCATCCTTAGCAGTAGCATCTGCTTTAGGTTTCTTCTCATCCGCAGCGGTCTTTACCGATTCCTGCTTATGTTCAGACTTTACCGGAGGTTTTTCTTTCTTCTCCGCTTTTTTAGATTCTTTCGCTTTCTTTTGAGTCTCAAATAATTTTTCAAGTTCGGCTTTTCTTCTTTTTGCTTCTTCCTCTTCCGCTTTCACTTTTTCTTCGTGCTCCATGAAGGCAATAAGTTCCTGCTTCTTGCGCTCCGCTTCTTCCTTCTTCTTCTGCTCCTCAAGATTTTTCTTAAGAAGTTTCTCTTCATCGCGTTTTTTCTTCGCCTCTTCTTCCTTCTGGAGTACTTCAGTCGCTTCAGAAATCTCGACTTTGTTCTGTTTTACAAAATCCACGATTTTCTTTACGTGCTTCTCCTGCTCTTCGAGGTCTCTCTTGAAATGATTATACACCTTCGATACAATTTCCGCTTCCAGCGTCGTATTGATTGTAACCTTGTCTATACCCAGCGTTTTCAGATATGTTATAATATCCTCTTTCGACCTGTTAATCTCCTTAACAAGTTTTACAAGTTTCATTTTTTGAAGCGTACTCTCTGACATATGGTTTTTAGGGCTCGATTAATTATTAGAATTTTCTTCCTTCGTATTTTCAGTGACTTTTTCTTCCGTTTTATCTTCCGCTTTTTCTTCCGTTTTTTCTTCCTCTTCCGATTTTGTTTCTTCGCCGTTTTCGCGTATCACGTCAATCTGATACCCAGTAAGTTTCGAGGCGAGTTTGATGTTCTGTCCGTTCTTGCCGATAATCAGGCTCACCTGATCTTCGTCAGCGTATATCTTCGCAATTTTGTTTTCGTTGTCAATGTAAATATCCTGCAGTTTCGCAGGCGACAGCGCTCTCGCTATGTAAAGCGCGCTGTCTTCGGTATAGTTTATAACGTCGATGTTTTCATTACTAAGTTCACGGACAATCGAATGAATCCTCATTCCCTTCATTCCGACGCAGGCTCCGACAGCATCTATCTTGTCGTCGTTTGAAATTACCGCTATCTTCGCTCTCTCGCCCGGGTCTCTCGCGATTGCTTTTATCTCTAATATTCCGTCGTATATTTCGGGGATTTCCAGTTCAAACAATTTATATAAAAATCTTTCATCCGCTCTGGAAACAACAACCAGCGGGGGACCCGACGATTTCTTGTCGAGCCTTTTTATTATTACCCTGATGTTATCGCCCTTTTTATATCTCTCCTTCGCGATCTGTTCTTCTTTCGGAAAGAAAAGTTCGTTACTGTTGTGTATGAGCAGAATTGAATTCGGCTTTATCTGATATACTTCGCCTACAAGAATTTCTCCGACCTGTTCCTTATAAAAATTAAACGTGACTTCCTTGTCAATTTCCCTTAGTTTCTGATTAAGGTTTTGTTTAAGATTCAGCACTGACCTCCGTCCGAATTCGTCAATCGGTATTTCTTCGACAAAATCGTCACCAACTTCAAAGTCCTCTCCGGACTTATCTTTTGCCGATTCAACGTCAATCTCAGTTGCCGGATCGTTGACTTCTTCAACGACAGTTTTGTACAGGAATATCTCAATGTTACCCTTTTCCATGTTTACTATTACATCGAAATTAGCCGTGGGTCCGTGCTTTTTTTCCATCATCTTCCTGAATGAATCCTTAATGACGCTTTCAAGAATATCTCTGTCGATACTCTTCATTTTCGCCATCTGTACAAATGCTTCTACAATCTCAG
>DATMXZ010000313.1:0-6367 GCA_035561235.1 Ignavibacteria bacterium | reverse complement strand
TTATGATACTAGTATTTCAATTCTCAAGATTTTGATATCGTTAATTCAAAATCCCGGTATGCCGCATGCAATTTTTAATCCTATAAATCCTTGTCTAATCAGAACTTAATTGGGATGTTTATGGTTTTTATACTTATAACGGCGGAAATTGTATTTATCTCAAACCGGATATTAAAATTTAATTATACTTGAAAGGTCATTAAAATGTCAGAGAATACACCGATAACGGTTGCTTACGGAGACGGCATCGGTCCCGAAATTATGGACGCGACGCTTAAGATTATTAAAGCGGCGGGCGCGAGAATTGATATAGAGGAAATTGAGGTCGGCGAGAAGGTTTATCTGAGCGGAAACGATACGGGCATTGCCCCTTCATCGTGGGAATCATTGAGAAAGACGAAGGTATTTCTCAAGGCGCCGATTACGACTCCGCAGGGCGGAGGTTACAAGAGCCTGAACGTTACGACGAGGAAGATGTTCGGTCTTTACGCGAACGTAAGACCGTGCGTTTCATATCATCCGTTCATACAGACGAAGCACCCCGTTATGGATGTAGTTATAATCAGGGAAAACGAAGAAGACCTTTACGCGGGTATAGAGTACAGGCAGACGCGTCAGGTTACGCAGGGCTTGAAACTTATTTCGAAGCCGGGTTCGGAGAGAATTATAAGATACGCGTTCGAATACGCTGTTAAGAACAACAGGAAGAAAGTTACGTGTTTCGTGAAAGACAATATTATGAAGATAACGGACGGGATGTTTCATAAAATCTTCAATGAGGTCGGCGAAGAGTATCCCGAAATCGAGAAGGAAGTCTGGATAGTCGATATCGGTGCGGCGAAATTGGCGACCACTCCGGAACAGTTCGACGTGCTCGTTATGGAGAATCTTTACGGAGACATACTTTCGGACGTGACGGCTCAGATGACGGGCTCGGTAGGGCTTGCGGGCTCGGCGAACATAGGCGCGGAGTTCGCGATGTTCGAGGCGATACACGGCTCTGCTCCGAGAAGGGCGGGACAGAATTCCGCGAATCCATCGGGGCTTCTGCTCGGCGCTGTGATGATGCTCGTGCACATCGGACAGCCGGACATAGCGTCGAAGGTTCACAACGCGTGGCTGAAGACACTCGAAGACGGAATTCACACATATGACATCAAGGACATTATGCACCACATAGACCCTGTAGGCACGAAGGAGTTCGCCGATGAAGTAGTGAAGAGGCTCGGACAGAAACCGTCGGAGTTAAAGGCGGTCGAATACTCTTCCAAGTCGGGTCATCAGGCTTCGGACGTGAGCGGAAAAAAGGAAACTAAAATTACGAAGGAACTTATCGGCGTTGACGTTTTCATCGACTGGGAAAGCGGCTCGGCGAACGACCTCGGAAATATTATGAGCAAGATAAAAGTTGAAAACCTTGAACTGCTTCGGATAAGCAACAGGGGAGTAACTGTGTTTCCGGAAGGCTCGCCCGACATAATAAATTCCGACCAGTGGAGATGCAGGTTTATGAATCCGCAGAAGGGTATGACAATAACGCATTCGAGCATAATTCAACTGCTTGAAAAGATACGCGAGCACGGATTCGATTTCATACAGACTCAAAATCTTTACAACATTGACGGCGAGGCGGGTTTCTCGCTATAAAAAATATGGAAAAATTAAATCCCGATTTACTGCTTCAGAGAATCAAGGAAGCGAACGGCTGGTTTGTTGACGGAAATTCAATCAAGAAAGTTTTCAAGACTAAGGGATTTCCACAGACGGCGGGACTGGTAACCGTAATTAGCGCGATATGCCAGCAGTTCGACCATCATCCCGATTACATTCTTATGAAGTATTCGGAACTTGAAGTCTCTTTCTCCACACACTCCGCGGGAGGTATTACCGATAAAGATATTGAAATTGCATTGGAGATTAACAAATTTGTCTAATGACAAATTTTGATATCTTCAGATACTTTCTATACCTCGGAATAGCGGGTTTCGGCGGTCCGCTCGCGATAATAAACCACATCAGGCAGGACCTTGTTTACAAGAAGAAGTGGATGACTCTCGAAGAGTTCCGCGATTATTTCGGCTACTCGCAGATTGCTCCCGGTCCGCTCGCGTTTCAGGTAGCGCTTTATTTCGGTTATTTCAAAAAAGGATTCACGGCGGCCGTACTCGCGGGAATAGGGCTCGTGCTTCCGTCATTTCTCATCGTGCTTCTGTTCTCGGT
The DNA here is from genome assembly GCA_035561235.1 of Ignavibacteria bacterium. Lineage (GTDB taxonomy): Bacteria > Bacteroidota > Ignavibacteria > Tepidaquicellales > Tepidaquicellaceae > CAIKZJ01. The sequence continues at coordinate 4,147 of DATMXZ010000313.1, read as the reverse complement.
TTTTTACAAAGAATACAGGGACATAAACTACATCGTGTACGGGTTATACGGAATAAGTCCCGTAATAATCGCGATAATATTTCATTCGGGTTTCAACCTGAGCAGGTCGGTGTTCACGAAGGATGTTTTTCAGTACGCGCTTTTCTTTGCGGCAATCGCCGTTTCGATATTGTTCAAGGTTCACATTTTGTTTCTGATATTCGGCTCGGCGTTAATCGCAGTGATATATTATTCCCTGAAAGACAAAACGGAAAGCGGTCAGAGCCTGAAATCAATCGCGGTAGTTTCATTCGCTTTCATATCGAAAATATTTCTTTCGCTGTACACGGGCGGAAAAGCAGTTGTGGCGGGCGTTCTCTGGTATGCGGGTTCGAGAACGCTCGATATACTATATGTGTTCATTAAAGCGGGGGCATTGACTTACGGAAGCGGTTTCGTGATAATCGGCGTTTTGAGGCAGGACGTGGTTGAGAACCTTCACTGGCTTACGGCGAAAGAGTTTCTCGACGGTATCGCGTTCGGTCAGATTACTCCGGGTCCGGTCGTAATAACTTCGACATTCATCGGCTACATGCTGGACGGAATACCGGGTTCGGTATTATCGACTGTTGCGATATTTCTGCCGACTTTCATATTCGTTTCCCTGCTCACGAGAGTCATCGGAAAAGTTAAGGACAATTTCATACTGAAGTCCGCAATCAAAGGAGCGAACGCTGCGGCGATTGGAGCGATAATAACGACGGGGTATTTTCTGTCGAAGGACGCGCTAATAGATTACGTTACTTTCGTGATGTTCACGGCGGGACTGATTGTTTTGTCCTTTACGAAAGTAAAACCGTATTACGTGATAATCGCGGGGGCGGTTCTCGGAATAGTTTTAAGAACAATTTTAAATTAGAAATTTCAAATTGGGGATACGGTTTCGGGTAAGGCCGGAAGGATAATTCGTATGCATTATAAGGCAAGTTCAGATTCGTAAAGGTGGGTACGGCTTACGGATTTTAAACCGTTAAAACGGTTTTTGTTTGTTTCCATTTCTACCCACGGCTAAAGCCGTGGGCTAAGTCGAAGAGAGAATTCGTCAACAAAAAACTAATTATCGAACAAGTTCAGATTTAAAAAGTAAAATAAAAAATCGATGTCTGTTGCGGCGGCTGCGGCTAAAGCCGTGGGCTAAGTCGGAGAGATAATTCGTCAACAAAAAACTAATTATAGACAAGTTCAGATTCATTGTGGTATCAATATGAAACGAAATTGACCGCTACGGTCGCTGCGGCTGAAGCCCTTCGTGTGAAACATTCCTTTACCCCATTCTAAAGAATGGGGCTAGTTTTATAAGGATATGTCGGCTTCACAAGTTAAAAATAAGCCGCGGCTGAGTTCCAGTATCGGAACCCGATGCCTTATCAGTATTTTTTTTTATTGTCCAGCAAGTCCCAGACTTCAAAGGCTGTCAGGGCTTCGTCTCTAAGTTGCTGTGTGAATTTCAATTTCCTTTTAAGAATCGGTCTGCTTAGTTCACGGTATATGAAGTCGTCCCTGAATCCGATTTTAGCAGCATCTTTTTTCGTGTTGCCGAAATAAATCCTGTCGATGTTTGACCAGTAAACAGCCGAAAGGCACATCGGGCACGGTTCGCAGGAAGTGTACAATTCGCACCCCTTCAGGCTGAACCTTTTAAGTTTTTTAGAAGCGTTTCTAATGGCTTCTATTTCGGCGTGGGCGGTAGGGTCGTTTTTCACGGTGACCTTGTTAACGCCTGCGGAAATGATTTTTCCGCCTTTAACTACGACGGCTCCGAACGGACCGCCGCCCTTTTTCGCGTTATCGATTGAAAGGCGTATAGCCTTTCTCATAAACCCTTCTTTGTACATTACTTGTTTATATTATTCTGCAGTTCCCTGAACGCTTTCTTGTCGTGAATCGCAATAGCCTTTTCGATATTCTCGTTTGCTTTTGCCTTATCGCCGAGTTTAAGATAGAAGTTGGCGAGGTAGTAATAACAGGAACCCTCATTGGTACTGCCTTTCACGAAATTGAGACATTCCTCGGCAATAGCGATACCGCTCTTATAATCGGTTTCGACGGCATCTTTCTTCTGAGTGATACCGTACATTTTTGAAATAAGGAACTGGCCGTAGGCGAAAGAAATTTCTTCGTCGTTCTTTCCGTATTTGTCAAAAAGCAGTTTGTAATACTCGTCCGATTTATCAGGCTTCTTTTCCGCGTAACAAATCTCTGCGAGCGAGATGTACGCAGTTTTTAAAAGTTCGCTGTTGGGATATTTTTTCACGAAAGCCTCGACGTTTTCGGATTTGTTGCTAAGTTGGGCGAGCATCAATTCTGCATCGTCCGTATAGCCATTCTTGTTATCGGGGTCGAGTTTCAGGACTTTCTCGGCGAAGGTTTTTGATTTTTCCATATCTCCGATATCGGAATATTTCCTTGCCATCTTGAAATTCGCTTCAACATCGTCAATGTTTTTTTCAAGCGCGCTCTTGAGCGAAGGCATCGTGTTCTTTCCTTCGTTGTAATCTTTCATTACAGAAAGGAAATCCTTTGCGGGGAAGTAACCTATGATTCTGTCGATTTCATTACCGTCGCCGTTAACGAAGACTACGGTCGGATATCCGCTGACATCGAATTTTTTCGCGAGTTCGATTCCCTCGCCCTTTTCGGCGTCAATCTTCCAGTTTATCTGGTACGTGTTAGCGAAATCCGCCACTTCGGAATTCGAGTAAACCTTCTTGTCGAGTTCGACGCACCACTTGCACCAGTCGGTGAAGAAGTCAATCATCAGAACCTTGTTCTCCGCTTTCGCTTTAGCAAGGACCTCCGCGTACGTTCCCTGCGTGAAAATAACTTCATTCGCATAAGTTTTAAACGCGAACGACGCGAGCAATAAAACGAGCAATAAAATTTTGTTTCTCATTGAATTATAATTTTTGGAAATTTAATTCATATCGCATTAATATTAAATGGAAATCAGCCGTTCAGAACTTTAAGCGGCCGAAATTGTTATAGAATAAAATCAAAAAGGAGAACTTAATGGAAATGCGGTTTAAATTGCTGGAGCATCCGTTCTATCAGCAGTGGTCAAGGGGGGAAATAACGCGTTCGCAGTTATCCGCGTACGCGCATTCTTATTATGAATTCGTGCGGCTTATGCCTGTTTTCTGGGAGAGGGCTTTGGAAGGACTTGGAGCGGACGAAAATGAATCGATTGACGTTATAAACGACGAGAAAAGCCATGCCGTTCTGTGGGAAAATTTCAGGTCGAAGTTCGAGCAGCACGGTCATCCGGTAATGGATGACCTTAACGAGGCGTTCCTTTCAATGAACGCTTCGAGGCTTCTCGGAGCCGTGCACGCTTTCGAAGTTCAGCAGCCAGACGTTGCGAGAACAAAAACCGAAGGATTGCTGAAGCATTACGGATTCGGAGCGGATGAGACGGAATATTTTGATGCGCATCTTAACGAAGCGGAGCACATAAAGTTCGGGCTGAAGGTTGCCGAAAAGTACGCGGACCGAAGCGAGTTCGAGGCAGGATTTACCGAAGGTTCAAGGCTCGTGTACAACGCGCTTGACAGGTTTCTTGCATAAAATAAAATGGGGGAAACGAATTTCCGTTTCCCCCGGCCTAAAAAATTAAGGAGTTAATTTTTTTAAAAGCAGTCGCCGAGTTTCTGAAAAATTTTCAGAGTATTCTTGATTTCGGTGTTGGACAGTTTGCTTTCGATTACCTGTTCGCAATCGTTCAGCATGCTGTCGATTTTCTTCTTGATTCTGGCGCCTTTCGGAGCGAGTTTAAGAATCATATTCCTCTTGTCGGATTGAGCGACCTCGCAAACGACGTATTTGTTTCTGACGAGTTTTTCTATAACCCTGCTGCCTCTTGATACCGACAAGCCCATTTTCTGGGACAGCCTGTTGCAGTTGCAGGGTTCATCGGACGACATCGCTGTGATGCCTCTGTACTCGGCAGGGGAAAGTCCGAATTCCTGCCTGATAGTCTCTTCTTTTTCGAGGCACTTGCTTTTCATTGCAAGTATTAGATCGATGATTCTTTCATTCATATTTATTGTCAGTAACAAAAGTTGTTATTAGCATATTAGCAAGAATGTTTTTTATTTTCAATACATTACAC
>DATMXZ010000312.1:0-31486 GCA_035561235.1 Ignavibacteria bacterium | reverse complement strand
GCATATAATTTCATCGGCAATATTTTTAGCCGTATATTTTGTTATCGGATACATACTGAAACTTTTCAGGAAAGACGATTACAGAATGGCAATGGAACTGCTGAATTCTAAAAAGATGTTGAATTACATAAACAAAGAAATCACAAATAAGAAATAGAATGAACGTACCTTTAACCAGGCCGAGTATTATACCGGAGGATATCGAATCGATAGAAGAAGTCATCCGTACGGGATGGGTAGTTCAGGGTCCGAAGGTAAAAGAGTTTGAGAGGATGTGGTCGGAGTTTACGGGCTCGAAATACTCAATAGCAGTCAGCAGTTGCACGACGGCGCTTCATCTCGCATTAGTCGCTGCCGGAATAAAAAGCGGTGATGAAGTAATAGTGCCTTCATTCACGTGGATAGCGACGGCTAATGCAGTTGAATACACGGGAGCAAAGCCTGTTTTCTGCGACATCGATTTGAACACATATAATATGAAGGCCGATAATATTGAACGTCTATTCGCCAAGAATACGAAAGCAATAATACCGGTGCATCTTTTTGGTTTGCAGGCGGATGTGGATAAGATAAAGGAAATCGCGGAATCAAGGGGGATAAAGATAATTGAGGACGCTGCCTGCGGATTCGGGGCGTATAAAAGCGGAGTACATTCCGGACTTAAGGGGGATTACGGGTGTTTCAGTTTTCATCCGAGAAAAGCGATTACAACGGGCGAGGGCGGAATGATAGTTACACAGAATACGGATGATGCAGTTCTACTAAGGAGTTTGAGGGACCACGGAGCTGAGGCGAAGGTTGAAGGCAAGGCGAGGCCATACTTACTTCCCGATTTTAAAATTCTGGGATATAACTACAGGCTAACTGACATACAGGCGGCATTAGGAATAATGCAGATGAAGAGGGCGGGAGAAATAATCGAAAAACGCAGAGTGCTGGCATCGCGTTACAATACGGCTTTAAAAGACGATAGGAGGCTTGTTGTTCCCGGCTGTCCGGATGGTTACGAGCACGGCTACCAGTCTTACGTTTGCCTGTTCAGACCGGAAGAGATTAACTTTGGAAATGCGGATGAAATAAATATCCAGCGCAATGAATTCATGCAGTACTTATCAGATAACGGGATTGCAACGCGTCCCGGAACTCACGCTGTACATTTGCAGGATTATTACTCGAAAAAATACAAATTGAAACCGGAAGAATTTTTTAACTCGTACATCGCTGAGAAATGCACGATAGCGCTGCCTTTATTTCCGGGAATGACGGACGATGAATTCAATTACGTCATCGAAAAAATCAGGAGATACAAGACTTAACATATTCAGTTCTCGAACACGAGCGAAAAATCAATATTGAAAAAACGTTCGGCAAAAAATAATACCTACAAGAAATGTGCGGCATAACCGGGAGTTTTGAAAGCGGGCGGCCGTTAAGTCTCAGAAGACTGCGTGAAGCTACAGATATGATTAATTACCGCGGACCCGATGATTACGGATATTTACTATTAAGTCCTGACGATAGAATTACGGAGTTGAAAAGAAACGATTCCTTGAACGGTTTAAATGACATCGCATTCAATGGCGGACTGGGATTCAGGCGGTTATCGATTCTTGATCTTAGCGAGCAAGGGCATCAGCCTATGCGAGACGAGTCGGGAAAATATGCGATAGTATTCAACGGCGAAATCTACAATTATATTGAAATCAGGGAGGAACTGAAAAGCAAGGGTTATGTATTCAGGTCCGACTGCGATACTGAAGTAATACTATACTCATATATAGAATGGGGAACGGAATGTGTTTCCCGATTCGAGGGAATGTGGTCATTCTGCATTCTTGACAGGAATGAGAGGATATTATTTTGCAGCGTTGACAGATTCGGAATAAAGCCTTTCTATTATCATTTCGGAGCAAAGGAATTCCACTTCGGTTCGGAAATAAAGCAGGTATTGCATTTAATTGGAGGGAGAAGCGAAATAAACAGGAAGGTACTGTTTGATTATCTTGCGGCTGAGTCTTACGGAAACGAGACTGAAGAGACCTTTTTCACGGGAATATTTAAACTGCAGCCCGGGCAAAACATTATAGTGGACAGGGGCAAGACGGAATTCGTTTTAAGACGCGAGAAATACTGGGATTTGAAAGTCAACAGGGCTGTGAGCGAGTTAACCGACGAAAAATACATAAAAGAAAAGATCAGGGAATTATTTTTTGAAAGCGTTAAGATGCATCTGAGGAGCGATGTAGAGGTAGGAACGTGTCTTTCGGGAGGAATTGATTCATCGTCTATTGTATGCGCGGTTAACCGCGTTAACGACAATGGAGGGAGCAGGCAAAAACATTTCACCATATTATCGGGCGAAGGAAAATTAAACGAATACGAATACGCGAGCGAAGTATCGAAGAGTGTAAATGGCGAGCACATAACAAAGACAGTAAGTTCATCGGAATTAAGGCAAGAAATAGAAAATCTCATATGGCATAATGACGAGCCTCTATTGAAGGCGAGCATGTACGGGGGATACAGCGCGTATAAACTCGCCTCTGAGTACGGATTAAAGGTAATACTTGACGGACAGGGGCACGACGAATACTCCGGCGGATACTTCACTGCTCCTTATCCCGAACTATTAAGCACACTAAGGAAAAACGGAAAAAAGGATATTCTCAGGACTCAGAAAAAATTTCTTAAAGAGAATGAAAAATTTTCGACTTACGGAATATTGCTTTCGGAATGCAGGTTTTCGCTAAGGAAAGAACTGCACAAAATGTTCGAGAGGCGTTTCAGGATGAAATTAAAGAAAACGGCGGGTGAATGGTTCGACGTTGATTTCGTAAATGAAAACATACTCAAGTCGCAGTTATACGAAAAGCATGATATGGAAGACGAATTCCTGAATAAAGATGATTTCAGGCGTAAAAGTTACAGGCTGACGCGTCGAATAAATTTGCCGGGAATACTTCGTCAAGTTGACAGGAATTCGATGGCTTTTTCGGTCGAAGCCAGGGTGCCGTTTTTGGACCACAGGCTTGCGGAATTTCTTTATTCGTTACCGGCGTGGCAAATCATACGCGGGAACGTTACCAAATTCATGTTCAGGGAATCAATGAAGGGTATAGTGCCAGACAGGATTCTAAGTCGAACGGATAAAATCGGGTTTTACATAGATGAATATTCATTAATGCTGGAATCCAGAGAATTCGTAAAGGAGAAATTTGAGGAACTTGAAGATAAAGACGGGATATTCAACAGGAAGTATCTTTTAGATAATACGGATAAAATGTTTGAGGATCGCAAGAGTTATGACAGCAAGTTATGGAGGTCATTAAACAGCGTCATTTGGAAAAACAAATTTAACATAAAATAATATTGATATGAAAATAAGTATTTTCGGACTCGGTTACGTGGGATGTGTAAGCATAGGTTGTCTAGCCGACCTCGGGCACGAGGTAATCGGCGTTGATACAAACGAGGCAAAGGTAAAACTTATAAGCAAGGGGAAAGCCACTATAGTTGAGAAAAACATTTCCGAACTGATACGGAATGGATTCAGGTCGGGAAAGATAACGGCGACGGGCGATTTCAAGAAAGCGGTAAAGCAAAGCGATGTAACATTTCTGTGCGTAGGGACTCCAAATACGGAGGCCGGGCATCTCAACATGGAATACATAAACAACGCGTCTATACAGATAGCGGAAGGCATAAAGGGAAAGAAGGGATTTCACACGGTAATAATCAGGAGCACGGTTCTTCCCGGAACGAACAGAAAGATACAGGAACTGATTGAAAAGAGGAGCGGTAAAAGAAAGAACAGGGATTTCTGCGTCGTGTCGAATCCAGAGTTTTTAAGAGAGGGAAACGCAGTTGAGGACTATTTCCACCCGAGTCTAACAGTGGTCGCTTCAGACTCCAGCAAGGGAATAGGCGTAGCGCATAAAATTTACGAAAGGATCGATGCTCCGTTCAGAGTCGTGAAGATTGAAATGGCGGAGATACTGAAATTCATAAATAATTCGTTTCACGCGTTAAAGATAACTTTTGCAAACGAGGTCGGAGCGATATGCAAGAAATTAAACATAGACGCTGTTGAACTTATGGAGATATTCTCATCGGACGACAAACTAAACACATCGAAGGCGTACCTGAAGCCGGGATTCGCATTCGGCGGATCCTGCCTGCCGAAGGACCTTAGGGCGTTAAACACCATTGGGCACGATTTTTATCTTCAGTTACCGATATTAAACAACGTAGAGAATTCAAATCATTTGCAGAAAAAATTCGTTTATGACCTCGTGACCGAAACAAGGAAGAGCAGGATAGGAATAATCGGATTAAGTTTCAAGGAAGGCACAGACGATTTAAGGGAAAGTCCGATAATAGACGTTATCGAGCGGCTCATGGGCAAGGGTTATAAAATTAAGGTATACGATGAAAATGTTATTTTAGCGAACATAATGGGAGCAAACAGGAATTTCGTATTCAGCAGATTGCCGCATATAAAGAACTTAATGACGGATAATATCGGTACGCTTCTCAAAGAATCCGATGTACTAATAATGAATGCACGATTCAAGGAAGTTACGAAAAAAATCATAAAATCCAGGACAAGAAAGAGCATAATTGATTTAATACACATTCCTGAAATGCGGAAACTAAAAAATTATCAGGGAATCAGTTGGTGAAGAAGATTTTAGTACTTGCATTCGGAAATCCTGATAACGTTCTGACTCTATGCAGGCATTTATCGGCGAGAGTCGAACTGACGCTGGTGTTCGCTGTCAGCGGAGACAGATTCCGGCAAGGAGTGATGGATGCCGATTTGTCATTTCTAAAGAACGGATTAAATACGGACGAAGGAGCAATCAGGAAATCTGCAGGGGAAGAAGTTAATTCGTACATTGACGGCAGGTTCAAATTATGGTTTTTAAAGACTCCGAGCAGGAAGTTTATTCACAAGCGCGGCGGAATCTCGAATTTCAGAATTATACGACAGTCTGCGAGACAGTTATCCGAAATTGACTTCGACGCGGTCCATTTTAACGGTACATCAGGTTTCTTGCTTTATCTGATGAGATACATTAAATGCAGGAAGCGAGTGTGGACACTTCACGATTATAAACCACACACAGGAGAGGAAAACAGGACGGGAGAATTTCTTAACAGGTTAGTTATAAAATCCGACATAAAGTACATACAACACTACGAATATTTAAGAGAAGAGTTTGCAAGATACTTCAAGGTGAAAATAGATTCGGTATTCCAGATTTATTCCGGCGCTTTCGATGTATATGAATCATTCAAGCCCGCGTTTACGGAAGTACCGGCAAGGTACATATTATTTTTCGGGAGGTTTTCAAGGTACAAAGGAATTGATTTGCTTGTACGCGCTTTCGGTAAAGTGAGGCAAACTCATAAAGACGTTCATTTAGTATTAGCCGGAGCGGGTGATACCGGTTTCGAATTGAGGGAAGGTGAGAACATCAAAATATTGAACAGGCATGTAAGTCCCAATGAACTTGTTCATCTCATAAGGAATTGCATATGCGTAGTTACCCCGTATACAGACTCTACACACAGCGGTGTAATAATGACATCATACGCATTCAACAAGCCGGTTATCGCGTCCGATACGGGAGGAATAAAAGAGGTAGTGAAGGATAAAGAAACAGGACTGCTGTTTCGGAACGGGAGTGAAGAGGAACTGACCGCAAAGATCGTAGAATTGTGCGGAAACGCGAACAAGGTAAAAGAAATGGAATCCAATATTGCGGAGATCAAGAGAGAAGGAATACTGAAATGGGATGCGATAGCGGTGAAAATGATAAGTGTTTATTCCTCATTATAACATGAGTGAAAGAATAAGAATACTATTCGTGACTGACGGGCTTGGCAATGGTGGCAAGGAAAGGCAGATTATTGAAACACTAAGAAATATTGACAGGAGAATATTTTCTCCGGGGGTGCTGACGTTTAACGATAATCAGCATTACACGAAAACCGCGTCCGGGACTGCGGATTATTTTGAAGTAATAAGGAAAGATAATAATGTTTTTAATCCGTTTTTTTCCATATTCAACACATATGAGAGATTCAAGCCCGATGTAACACATTCATTCGATATCATATCAGCGCTTTATTCTTATCTGCCCTCCAAACTTTACGGAAGCAAGATAGTAAACGGTTCCATTCAGGACACGGGATTAGATAAAGGCTGGCAGAGGAAATTGAAAATATTACTGCTCAAATTATCTGATGTCGCTATAAGCAATTCCAGGAAGGGGTTGACAGAATACGGAGTAAACGGGGAGGTGGTTTTCAATTACATGAATACATCAAGGTTTTTTCCTCCAGACAGGGGGAAAGAATTCAATGTTGTAATGGTAGCGAACTTCACTAAATACAAGGATTACGACACATTCATAAGGGTAATGCGGCGTTTGATACTCGAAAACCTGATAGACGAGGCATACGCGGTAGGTTCCGGAGACAATTTTAATCATTACAAAGATGAAATTAATTCTCTGGAGCCTGAAGTAAAGAACAGAATAATACTTACGGGGAATATTTATAACGTCGAAGAACTCCTGACAAAAATGTCAGTAGGTTTTCTGTTCTCGACAGAAGAGTTCAGCGAGGGTTTATCGAACTCGGTTCAGGAGTACATGGCATCGGGTGTTATACCTATAGTATCGGACATAGGCGCGAGCAATGAATTAATTAATAACGGAGTAAACGGTTTTCTTGTTGACAAATACGATACTGAGGGAATCGCGGGCATTGTAAGAAGACTAAGGGAAGACAAGCAGTACAGGGATGAACTCAGCGCGAACTGCTTGATTTCAATAAAGGAGAAATTTTCAACAGAAAAAACATTAGGAAGGATGGAATCGATATACAAGGAATTAGCGCATGAATAGTTTTTTCAAGAAAATAAATTTCGGGCTTCATCTTGATCCAAAGATAGAGAAGAGGCTTGACGGCGGTAAATATATACCTGATGCAAAAGAAACCGTACTTATAATATACGCAGACTTTGAATTAGGGTGGGCGTGGCGTTACGCGAAAAACGAGCACGGAGGCGTCGAGAAAGCAGCGGAGCAAGGTTTGAAGGAGAGGAACAACATGCCAGTCATACTTGATTTATGCAGCGAGCATAACATACCGATAACGTGGGCTACAATCGGGCATTTGTTTCTTGAATCCTGTTCAAGAAACGAGGGAAAGGCACACGAAGGGATCAGGCGCGCCGAATATTTCGAGAATAAATTCTGGAAGTACAGCAACGGCGACTGGTTTGACGCAGACCCATGCACGGATTACAAAACGAATCCCGAGTGGTACTGCCCGGACCTGATAAAAAAAATAATGGAAAGCGGTGTAGAGCACGAGTTTGGCTGTCATACATTTTCGCACATAGACTGTACGGATAGATTCTGTCCGCCTGATGTATTTGATTCCGAGATAGCAGAATGCAAGAATGCGGCATCGTCATTCGGCATAGAACTAAAGTCATTTGTTCATCCCGCGCATACAATTGGCAATCTTGACGGATTGATAAAAAACGGGTTCACGTCATACAGGACCGATTACAACAACATACTGGGCTATCCAGAAAAGTATAAGAACAGTTTGTGGCAATTGAAAAGCACGTGGGAGTTTGTTTTATTCAAGGAATGGAGCAGGCAGTATCACGTTTACCGGTATTGCGAAATAATCAGACGAGCAATTAAAAGCAGAACGGTATGTGTTTTATGGTTTCACCCATCGATGGACATAAGGTTTTTTGAAACAATATTTCCGGACGTGTGCAAATATATAAACGACAACAGGGATAAGATATGGATGACGACTGCAACGGGGTACGTAAATTTTCTCGAAGGAAGGGGATTATAAAATCTGAAAAGCGGTTTATGAGGATTCTAATAATCGCAAATATAAGGAAAAAGCAGGGGGGAATAACGACACAGACGTTTGAACTGGCAGATTCCCTAAAGAGTGAAGGGTACGAAGTAGTTTTAGTCTCGACTCACGGAAAAATAATTGAAAGGATAAGCGGATTCATAGCATCGTTCATAGAAGCGAGGAAAAGCGATATAATAATTGGAGTCGGTTGCGCGTATTATGGAATCATACCAATGCTGACAGCCACGGCGGCGCACCTGATAGCCGGGAAGCGGATTTTATACAATTTCCACGACGGTCAGGCGCGGGAATTCCTTAAAAAATACCATGGATTGCTCCGTGTATTTTTCGGTAAGGAAAAAATCGTTGTCGCGACAGAGTTTCTAAAAAAATGTTTCGAGGAATTTGGATTTAATGCAGTGGTAATCAGCAATTATTTAAACACGATTGAATTCAAGGAAAACACGGGCACAGGGAGTCCGAGAAAAGTTCTATGGGCAAGGAGTTTCGAGAAATTGTACAGACCTGACATTGCTCTTGAAGGCGCGGTGCATGCATTAAAAAATAATGACGCGGAATTTCACATGTTCGGAGGCGGTTCATTGCGAAACAAATACAAGAGCAGTTACATCGGGACGGCGGGAATTATTTTTCACGATTTCGTTCAAAGGAGCGAACTGATGGAAGAGTACAGTAAATACTCGCTTTTCATAAACACTTCCGATTACGACAATTTCCCGATGAGTATTGTCGAAGCCGGGATGAACGGAATGTTAGTGTTAACTTCAGACGCGGAGGGAATAAGTTCGATATACACGAATGACGAAGTAGTATATTTTAAACGCGGTGATGTAAGAGATTTTCAGGAGAAATTGACCGATGTATTAAAAGAATTTGACAAATACGCCTGCAGAATTGAAAACCTAAAAGTGAAAATAAGCGGATTCACGTGGAAAAATACGAGGGAGGAATGGATTTCGTTAATTGAAGATAGAGCGGAGGCATAAAAATATTTCGAAATGAATCTCACCAAAGCGCTTAAGAACAAATATGTAATCTTATTTTTGATTGCTTTTGCAGTCAGGACGGCATACATATTTTTTCCTTCATTCGACGTTTACTCGAAAACCTTTCCCGTGAGTTATTATTCGTACGAGCAAATATCCGATGGAAAGACATACGTGAATCTCGCAAACGGAATTCTTGAATACGGCTATCCGTCGAAAAACGGCAGTCTGATCATGTACGGAGGCTATGTTTATCCCTTCGTAGTAGCGATGTTCCTGAAATTTTCGATGAATCTGATTCCGCTTTTTCTTTTTCAGGCATTTATATCCTCTCTGCTCTGCATAATGTCGGCAAAGGTATCGGTAAGCATTTTCAAGAACGAGATGTCAGGTTTGATAACGGGCATATTGTGGGCATTTTATTATCCCGCTTTTTTCACGATACCGAGACCGCTCACGGAAATGGTTTTCACGTTTCTGTTCTTCGGAGGAATATTCTATATTTTAACAGTAAAGCACAAGCGGGCAGAATGGTTGATATATTTCATATCGGGAATAATATTTTCAATTGCGACTTTAACGCGCGCAGTATTATTCTATGTATTCATATTTATGTTGATTTCCTATGCTGTATATTTTCTTGTCGGGAAAAGAAAATTCGAATATAAGATAGTATACGCTTTACTTGGTTTTATGATGATACAATTTCCGTGGACATATCTGGGTTACGTGCATACAGACAGAATAGTGTTCGCATCGTCCGGCGGTGGCGGCAATCTCGCGATAGGAACCAACATACCCGGAAAGGGTGAGTATTCGAACAAGGAAATAGAAAACATGCAGAATCATCCGAAGAATATTGTTGACAGGTTAAGCAAAGAAAACAACTGGACGAATGCACAGAAAGATTCCGCGTATACGGAGATAGCGAAAATTCAGTTGAGAGAAAATTTCAGAGACAGACCATTAAGCGCCGTTAAATTAATGATAGTTCAGATATCGCGCTTCTGGTTGAATTTCCCGTTTAGTTACAAGCCAGGCATAGGAAACATTATGAATACGGCAGTAACTTTCATATTACTTATTTTCATGATATACGGGTACATAAAGGGAAGAAGAAAAAACAAAATACCGGCGGATTTGCTGCTGATATTGATAATACTATTCAGTATTCCGCATTCAATCACGGTTTCTTTAATTCGTTATTCATTTCCGATACTGCCTGTAGTTTACATATTTTCGGGATACGGGATATACACGTTGTTGTCGCGATTCGGATTAACCAAGAGAATTGGCGTAGAAACCGAAACAGATACCGACGAGTGAATACTTAATATTTGGTAGAAACGTTAAGAAATAAAGGGTTTCATACATTTGTGATACCGGCGTACGGTGATGCACCGTACATAGAGGAATGCATAACATCACTAATAAATCAGACTGTGCACTCGGAAATATTGATAACAACACGTCAAAGCACAGAGCGCATCAAGAAAGCGGCGGAGAATTACGGAATAAAATTAATAATAAACGAAAAATCGGAGTGCATAGCGGATGACTGGAATTTCGCGTTCAGTATTGCCGGCACAAAATATATAACTCTGGCGCATCAGGACGATATTTATTTATCAGGGTATACGGAGAGCAATCTTATAGAGGCGGAAGCAGGCGGGGATGTTTCGATATTATTCACAGGATATAAGGAACTGACAGAATCAGGTATTACGAGAACGAACAATAAATTAATCATCAAAGAACTACTGCTTTTGCCAATCAGGATACGAAGGAAGGGCGTAACAAGCAAGTTTGTAAAGAAGTTGATTTTACGGTTCGGTTGTCCTATCTGTTGTCCGACGGTATTTTTCAATAAAGACAATTTGAACAATTTCAAATTTGACAGAAATTTCAGAATCAATCCTGATTGGGATGCGTGGCTCAGACTCGCGGAAGAGAACGGCAGATTTATTTTCAACAGGGGTAAATATGTGGAACACAGAATACATCCCGGTTCTGAGACCGCGAAAAACATAGAACAAAGGCGGACTGAAGACAGGCTCATTTTCAGGAGGCTCTGGTTTTTTCCAATATCTTACATATTATCGTTTTTGTATTCCTTAAGTTATAAAGCATTTAAATAAACCCCGATGAGAACATGCGTAGTAATGCCCTGTTACAGGACGAAAGACACAGCCGCGGAAGTCATAAAAAGCATTCCCATTATCGTGGAAAGGATTTTCGCTGTTGACGACGGCTGTCCGGAAAATACGGGAAAACTTCTGTTATCCGAAGTCAGTGACCCAAGATTGAAAGTATTGTTTCACGACAGAAACAAAGGAGTAGGCGGTGCAGTCAAGACCGGATACAGAGCGGCGCTTGAAGAGAATTACGACATAATTATCAAAATAGACAGTGACGGACAAATGGATACGGGATGTATACCGCAGTTCATAGAAAAAATTGAGTCAGGAACGGCTGTATATGTGAAGGGAAACAGGTTTTATTTCCCCGAAAACTTAATAAAAATGCCAAAGATAAGGATGATCGGCAATTTCGGATTATCTTTTTTTAGCAAACTCGTGAGCGGATACTGGGAGTTAATGGACCCGGCGAACGGTTACACGGCGATATCGAATCCTGCTCTGAAAATACTTCCTCTTGACAAGATAGACGACGGATATTTTTTCGAGAATGACGTATTGTTCAGATTAGGAACATTCAGGGCGGCGGTAGATGAAGTGCCGGTGGATTCAATTTATAAAAACGAAAGAAGCAGCATGAGAATACCCCGGATATTAGTAACATTCCCGTTCAAGTATATCGCAAGATTCATCAAGCGGATACTTTACAACTATTTTCTACGGGATTTCAATCTCGGTTCTATTTACATATTAATCAGCACGTTGTTTCTTTTATTTGGGACAGGATTTGGGATATACAAGTGGGTTGTCAGTTACGAAACGAACGTTCCGTCGACCGCGGGCACGGTAATGATTCCAGCCGTACTCGTAATATTCGGGATGCAGTTCCTTTTATCGGCAATAAATTTCGACATGAATTACAAGCGCAGACTCGTGCCAAAAAACAATCAGGATGTTCGTAAAGCGAGATAAAAAACATTATGAAAGCGAGGAGCATCCGGTATTAAAGGGGGGGCTCAAAAAACTATTCCCGGATGACCAGTTGTTTTCGGTGGAATCCTCATTAGATTCGGTCGTACCGTGGCTTGAATATGTAACCGGGATATCAGGGAAAAAAGTATTTGTATTCGGCACCGGGTTAGGAGGCACGGCTGTTGCCTGCGCTCTGCATGTTGAAAGCGGTAAGGTTTACGGTGTTGACGTAGACGATGACGCGATAAGGAAGACAGTGATAAAGGCCGAAGCATACGGCGTAGCGGATAAACTTGAACTTTACCACTCGGAAGACACTTATCCGTTGAAGTATGAGGATAATTATTTCGATATATCCGTCATAGCCGCTGTAATAGAACACATAGTAACCGACAGAAAAAAATACTTAAGAGAAGTTTACAGGGTAACGAAGGAGAACGGGATAATTTTAATCACAGGAACACCGAACATAATATATCCGAAGGACATGCACACGACCGGACTATATTTCATACCCTGGCTGCCGCGCAATGCAGCATACAGGTACGCGCTTAAAAGAGGGAAGTGGATAGAAGGAAAGGACCTTGAATTGTCGGGAAGGAAAGGAACATCATATTGGCACATCAAGAGATGGCTCAAAGGACTAAATTATAAGGTATTAAATCTCGAAAAGGGATTTACCTCAAACTACATCAGACAGCACAGAAGGCTTATTACAAGAAAAAGGAAATTATTATTCTTGCCTTACAGAGCAGCAGAGAGAATACTATCGGGTTTATTCAGAATACCGATAGCGGCATTTTTACCGTACATAAATCATTTATACATCAGGAAGATAAAATAGATGTGCGGAATTTGCGGAATATTCAGGTCAGGACAAAATTCGGATAACGAAAGAAGAACGTCCGAAATGATGAACGAGATGAATCACAGAGGTCCCGACGACAGGGGTCTCTGGAGCGACAACAAAATCGCGATGGGATTCGTGCGTTTAAGCATTATCGATCTGAGTTCAACGGCGAACCAGCCGATGAAGGACGAAAACGGGAGGTATGTAATCACGTTCAACGGAGAAATTTACAATTACATTGAGATAAGGGAAAAGTTAAAAGAGAAAGGACATACTTTCAGGACGAGTTCGGATACCGAAGTATTATTGAATTCTTACATCGAGTGGGGGAAGAACTGTCTCGAAATGCTTAACGGGATGTTTGCATTTGCAATTTATGACAGGTACAGCGGAAAGTTGTTGATAGCAAGAGACAGGTATGGAATCAAGCCTCTTTATTATTACCATAACGGAAGCATTCTGATATACGCGTCTGAAATACAGCCGATACTAAAAGTAATGCCCGAGTTGAGAGAAGCGAATGAAGAGGCGGTGTTCAATTATCTTGTTTTCAACAGAACAGATTACAGCACCGACACTTTTTTCAAGAGGATAAAGAAGTTAGGTCACGGATGTTACGCGGAAATCGACGACGGAATTAAATTCGGGAGATGGTACGACCTTAAAGACAGGCTGAAGAATCACGATAATACGGGGAGTCTTCTTGAAAAACTGGAATCATCGGTGAAGTTAAGGCTTAGAAGCGACGTACCTGTCGGTGTCTGTCTGAGCGGCGGTCTTGATTCATCGGCAATAATGTCAATACTGACGAGAAAATTCGGGAGGCGTGACATCAATTCGTTTTCCGCCGTGTACGGCTCGGATTTCAAGCATGACGAAAAGCGCTACATATCGGAATACGAGGAAGAAATAGAAAACATGTACTTCACGACACCGACATACAAGACATTATTCGATGACAAGGAAAAATTTATAAACGCACAAGGCGAGCCAATACCTTCTACGTCACCATACGCGCAATATAAAGTGATGGAACTTGCAAGGAATTACGTGAAAGTAACTCTTGACGGGCAGGGAGCCGATGAGGAATTAGCGGGTTACCATTATTTCTTCGGCAATTATTTCAAGGAACTGCTCATCAGATTCAGGCTCGCTGCGCTTGCATTAGAAATCATAAGTTACGGAAAACTACATCGTTCGAATTATGCATACAAGACATTCGCATATTATTTACTTCCCGCTTTTTTAAAGACAAAACTCCGGGGTGACAAGGCTGGATATCTTGGCAAGGAGTTTTTCGGCGAGCACAGCAAGAACAACAAAATAGCAGGAGATTTGTATTCTTCCGGTTCATTGAACGAGGCATTGTACAAGCATTTCGAAATGAAACTCGAACATCTGCTGAAATGGGAAGACAGGAACTCGATGCATCATTCGATTGAGGCGAGACTTCCTTTTCTGGATTACCGGGTTGTAGAGCACTGCCTGACGCTGCCGTCGAAAGAAATAATATACAGGGGGGAAACAAAGCATACGCTTCGAAAGGAAATGTCCGGGATACTGCCGGAGAATATAAGGAAGCGAAGCGATAAAATCGGTTTTGATACACCTGAAGACGATTGGTTCAGAGAAGGAATATTCACGAACTACATTCAGGAGATGCTTAATTCCGAGGGATTCAGGAATCTGAAATGCATCGATGCGGATAAAGCGATATTGCTATTCAGACTTCACAAGGAGAAGAAGATAAATATATCGAAGGACATATGGAAATGGATAAACCTTGATATGTGGTACAGAAATTTCATTAATCAATATGCTTGAAACGTTCGTACATAAGGACATTAACGCCGGAGAAGAGATAAAATCATTCATAGATTCTCAGGATGATATATCGGTTTTCCAATCTCTTTATTTTCACGAACTCAGCAAGAGGTCAGAGAGTACTGACAGTATTATTATTACCTGCAGGAAATCGGGAAAGATAGCGGGAATAATGCTTGTTCAGATACAGAACTATTTCGGAAAAGCGCTGGGAATGATATCGAAACGGGCAGTAATAACGGGCGGTCCTCATTCGGCAAAAAACGATTCGGGAGTGACCGATGAAATTCTGAGAGAGTACGGAAAATACATACGCAACAGAGTAGTATACACACAAGTCAGGCGATTGTATCAGAATCACGATTTCACCGGTCTATTTTTAAGGAACGGATACGTTTACAGCGATCACTTAAATTACATAATAGACCTCAGCAAGGGTGAGGAAGAGTGCTGGAAGAATCTTCATTCTAAACGTAGAAATGAAGTCAGGAAGGCAATAAAAGAAGGGATAACATTTTCGGAGATACACTACGATAAAGAAATGGATTCCGCATACAATATTCTTAAGAGTATTTATGGAAAAGCAAGGCTGCCATTGCCTGAAGGCGGATTTTTCGATACAGCGTTTGAAATAATGGGCAGAGACGGCGTATTGAGAATATTCGGCGGGTATTTTGAAGGTAAATTAATCGGAGTAATGTACATACTGTGTTACAAAGGTGTGATGTACGACTGGTACGCGGGAAGTTATCCGGAGTATCTAAAAAAATGTCCGAACGATTTAATCACGTGGGAAGTAATAAGGTGGGGCGCGAATAACGGATACAGAACATTCGACTTTGGAGGCGCAGGGAGTCCCGGAAAAGAATACGGTGTTCGGGACTTCAAGAAGAAGTTCGGCGGAATTGAAATAAACACCGGTCGATTTGAACTTGTTCATAAGCCGTCAGTGATGAAATTTTCGAAAAAGGGATTCAGGTTATGGCAGATAATACGGAGAAGAAAATGAAAATTGCGATAGACATAGGGCATCCTGCTCACGTGAATTTCTTCAAGGTAGCGGCGAGACGTCTTCTGAACGACGGTCACAACGTAACGATCATATATTTAGACAGAGGGCAACTCCCATTAATAGTGAAAGAGGAATTCAAGGAATTCAAATTAGTCAGGATAGGGCTACACAGAGGATCGAAATTATCCGTGATATTCGACGCGAACCTGAGAAGATTTTTCCAGTTGTTTAAATATCTGAACAAAAACAGGTTCGACATCGGTTTAGGCGTAGGAAGTTTCAATTTCGGCGGAGTATTGAAACTTTTTTCGTTACCAAATCTTCAGTTCGACGATGATCCCGAACGCGGATTAAACACGATACTTGAGAAATTAACGGCTACACAGTTGTTTTTCCCGCCGATAATAGAGAACTATGGGAACATAAGGAACTTCAAGGCATTAAAGGAATGGGCATACCTGTCGCCGAAGTATTTCACACCGAATCCTTCGGTTCTTGAGGAATACGGGCTCAAGGTAAAGGATTATGTATTTATAAGAGAAATAAGCACCGGGTCACTAAACTATTCGAAGCAGAAGGCGAATATAATCGCAACGTTCGCGAGGGATTTTGACAAGAGTGAGAACGTAATATTATCGCTTGAGAACAAAAAGAAGGCAGGATACTATCCGGACAAATGGCAGATACTCGAAGAGCCGATAAAGGATATACACAGCATAATATATTACAGCAAACTTGTAATATCATCGGGAGACAGTATGGCCCGGGAAGGCGCCATGTTAGGCGTTCCGAGCATTTACTGCGGATTCAGGAACATGAAGGCAAACAGGATACTCGAAAACAAGAATATATTGTTTCACGTAAAGCCCGGGGACGTAGTGGAGAGAGTGTTACAATTGAAAAAGATGAATTATCTTGAGATTAATCAGAAAAAATTCAGAGAGGACCTCAAGGCTGAATGGTCGGACGTATCGGAACTAATCTATGACGCAGTAATGAAGTACATCAACAATGGAAAAGCGGACTAAGCATTTCGGGCAGAAATATTTAATTCACCGAATCTTCGGTGAAAGCAAATACACGGGATTCAAGTTTTTCAAGATACGCATGAAATACCTGTCGGGAAAGCAGTATGAAATTACGGAACTGCTGAAAAAAATACTCAATGATGGCGACGTATTTTTCGACATAGGCGCGAATCTGGGGCAGTATGGAATTCGTCTCTGCAGGCTAAGGCGCCGCGGCATAAAACTTTATTTATTCGAGCCTGTAACGAAGAATAACGAAGTGCTTTCGCGTTATTTTGCAGGATTTGACAACGTCAAGGTTGAAAACCTTGCAGTGAGTGATTTCACGGGGGAATCGAAATTGAAAATACCTTTAATCGGAATGATAAGGATAGATACGCAAGCCGCGCTCGAAACCACGGATAGGGAGACAGGATTCAGCGAATACACAACAGAGCAGGCGAAGGTCGTTACAGTAGACGACTATCTCGAAATGAACGGAATCGAGAGGCTAGATTTTTTGAAGTCTGATACCGAGGGCGGGGACGCAAGAGTAATTCTCGGGGCCAGGAAATCCATTTCAAAACATCTTCCCTTCATAATTACTGAGGATAGATTAACAGGAGCGTCAGGACAATTCCTTGCTGATACCTCTTACCGTGAATATTCAGCAACAAAAGACGGATATATGATTGAATACTGCTCGGAGCAAGCAAATAAGACAAAGGGAATCATAAACGATGTAGTCATATATCTTCACGGAAGCGCGGTAATAAAGTACAAAACACTAATTCACACCAGATGAATTTATTAATCGACATATGTCATCCCGCTCACGTTCATTTATTCAGGAATTTCATAAAAATAATGAAAGAGCGGGAGCACAATGTATACATAGCCGTAAAAGACATACCCGCGGCAAAAGTACTGTTAAAGACATACGGTATAAGGTTCATAGAATACGGATTCAAGTCCGATTCAATAATCGGCAAGACGCTTCGCCAGTTTCAATATGATAATTCGATAAAGAACATAGTAAACGAACTGGATATAGATCTCGGTATCGGGACATCCATAACAATAGCCCACGCGTCCAAGATATCGAGAATGAAATCATTTGTTTTTGACGACGACGACTCGAGCGTCGAGCCATTGTTCTCAAAATTCGCACATCCCTTCGCGGATTATCTGGTTTCGCCGGACGTTCTTGCATACGAGCGGAAAAAGCAAAATCACATTGTTTACCCGGGATTTCACGAACTCGCATATCTTCATCCGAAAAGATTCACCCCTGACAGAAAGGTACCTGAATCTCTTGGAATAAAGGAGAATGAAAAATTCTTCATACTAAGGTTCAACGCGTTCAAGGCGCATCACGACATTGGAATCAAGGGATTAAGCCACGAGCAGAAGCGGAAATTAATTAATACATTAAAAGAATACGGAAAAGTATTCATAACTACAGAGGACAGAATCGAATGCGAATTTGAGGAACACAAGTTAAAATCGAAGCCCGAGGAAATATTCTCGCTGCTTTATTATTCCAGCATGTTTATCGGCGACAGCCAGACAATGACGAATGAGGCGGCAGTTCTCGGGACGCCTTCACTGAGGTTGAATTCATTCGTCGGAAGGATATCCTATCTTGAACAGCAGGAAAAAAAATACAAACTCGCTTTTGGCTTCAAGCCGGGTGAATTTGATTCGCTTACCGCAAAAATAAAGGAACTGATGTCATTTGAAAATCTGAAAGAAGAGTGGCAGCGGAGAAGACAAACAATGCTAACGGATAAGATCGACGTTACAGGTTTCCTTGTCGAATTAATTGACTCGTATCCCGAC
This sequence comes from Ignavibacteria bacterium, assembly GCA_035561235.1. Lineage (GTDB taxonomy): Bacteria > Bacteroidota > Ignavibacteria > Tepidaquicellales > Tepidaquicellaceae > CAIKZJ01. The sequence goes on along the minus strand of DATMXZ010000312.1, from coordinate 12,932 downwards.
AGCATTAAAGATATTAAAAATAATACTGATTACTTTGAAAAATTTAAATAACTTAAGTCATCTAAAGAAAACGGGGTAATTGTTTAAGTCAATTTTTGAATATAAGGAAAAAAACAAGCCTTTAAACCAGATTGACGAATCTGTACTCTCTTATATTCTCAAATTCATAAATCCGTTCCACGAGAACACCAGGATATTAGACACCGCGACAATATTCAACATCGAGACAATATCCAAGCCAGTAGAGAACCTGATAAATCTAAGAAAAATCAATTACTTCGATGATCTGAACAGGCTCTTTTACGTAACAAACGAGAAGTTATTCAATTCAGGTTACTTCATAGGATGCGCGGAAACATACGAGCAAAGGAAGAAGCACATATACGGAAGGTTTCCGATTTTCACGAGGATGCCGGCGTATTTTCTTGATTTCGTATTAAACAGGATAATTCCGAAACTCGCCATTACGAAAAAAATAAACATCAGGTGGTTAAGAACGAGGAATAACGCGATATCGAAATCGGAGATATTCGGGCGGTTATATTCAATAGGTTTTGAGATAAGGGATTCGCGGGAAATAAACAACCTGCTTTATTTCGTCGCAAGAAAAGTCAAAGGACCTTTAACTGTCGGTGCATATCAGATGGGGCTGCTTTACAAGATGAAGAGGGTCGGCAAGAACGGAAAGACAATCAAAGTTTACAAAATACGGACGATGAATCCATATTCGGAGTATCTTCAGGGTTATCTTTACGACTTGCACAATTTAAAGGAAGGCGGGAAGTTCAAGAACGATTTCAGGATAACGTCATGGGGGAAATTTTTAAGAAAGTACTGGCTGGATGAACTGCCGATGCTTTTCAACGTGCTCAAGGGCGACCTGAAGATTGTCGGCGTAAGGCCGCTTTCGAAGCATTATTTCGATTTATATCCTGACGAGGTCAAGAAACTCCGAATTAAGAACAAACCCGGGTTAGTGCCTCCATATTACGCGGACATGCCGAAATCGCTTGACGAAATTGTTGAATCGGAGAAGAAGTATCTTCTAGAGTACGAGAAAAGCAAGTTCAAGACGGACGTTAAATATTTTTTCAAAGCATTTTATAATATTATTTTCAAAAAAGCGAGAAGTTCCTGATGAAAAAAATAATACTTTTAATCCTAGCCATATCGAATTTCGCACTTGCTCAAATGGAGTACACTCCGGTTGACCATCCGGTATATGATTTCCTCAAGAGGATGAGTCTGAAGAACGTCATTACCGGGTTTAATTCGGCATCGCTTCCAATCTCAAGGAATAAGATAGGAAATTTTCTTCAGGAAATCAGAGGCAGCAGGGACAAATTATCCGGAGCCGACAGGAAAATACTTGATGATTTACTGGTCGAGTATTCATACGACATTAAGAAGTCATTATCCGATTCATACTCTTTTTTTTCGGACGTCAAGTCATTCTCTGTGTTCAAGGACAGCAAACAGAAGTACCTTTACGCATACGCGGATTCAAACGCGACATTTTTCTGGGATATCACAGGTTTTGTTTCTCAGAAAGGCTCAAAGGCTGATTCTCTCGGAAACAATTCGATTGCGCTCGGTGAACTTGGAACGCGTATAAGAGGGACGCTGTTCGGGTCGGTTGGGTATTACCTAAGGATGTCAAACGGGCAGAAGATATCGGGCAAGCAGAAGGACATAGACTACGCGATCAACGTGAATCCAAAATTGAAAGCGAATACAAAGTTCCGTTATGAAGGAAACAATTTCGACACATACGAGGGATACATCAAGTACAGTACGCCCGGTGAATGGCTTTCACTGGTTGCCGGCAAGGAAGCGATGACATACGGTTTCGGATACGTTGACAAGATGTTTTTATCGACAAACTCGGTACCATTCAGTTTCATAAGGCTCGAAGCGGAGTACAAATCTCTTCAGTATTCGTTCATGTACGGAAGCCTTAAAGGCGACTCGCTCGGCCGGGACATAATGAGCAAGAGCATAGCGACTCACAGGCTTGACATCAATCTAACGCGGGGACTCCGGTTCGGATTCTGGGAATCAATCGTGATCGCGGACAGTTATTTTAATTTCACGTATTTGAATCCTTTGAGTTTTCTCAGGTCGGCGGATTACAACGCAGGCGAGAACCAGCCTTCGAACAAGAACAACGCCATAATGGGATTCGATTGCGAGATTCATCCAATAAAAGATGTCGCATTGCAGACGACACTACTAATTGACGATTTGAATTTTTCGACATTATTTAAATCGCCGTCACTTGATAACAGGTTTGCTTATCAGGTCGGGGTGTTATGGACGGACGCGTTCAGCATTCCGACATTATCCGCCGCGGCAGAATACACCAAACTTACTCCGTTCATTTACACACACAGGACAAACAAGAGCCAGTACACGAACTGGACACTTCCGCTGGGGCATAATCTACCGCCAAACTCCGATGAGATAGCGCTCAAACTTAGCGCGAATATATACAACAGGCTAAGGGTCAATTTAACTTACCAGCATCAGAGGTCGGCGAGCAGAGTCATATTACACGGTGATACGCTTATAGCGAATTACGGAGGGGAATTAAACAGGGGCGACGGCGATGTTGACAGGGACAACAAATTTCTTGACGGTGACAGGGTTGACAGGGACATTATAAACTTCGGGTTTGTCTGGCAACCGATAAGGCAGTTCTTCCTTGATTTCTCGTACAAGTTTGTCAATTACAATCTTCTTTACAATTCAACAAAATTCAAAGACAATTATTTCTCAGGCACATTCCGCATTGATTTTTAATGAGGTCAGAAACAATACACATCATAGAATTTCGAAACATTACTAAGCGGTTCGGTAATTTCACAGCGAACGAAGATATTTCATTCGGCATCGTGAAAAACTCCATACACTCGATCATCGGCGAGAACGGAGCAGGGAAGAGTACGCTGATGAAGATATTATTCGGCATGTACGCGTCCGATACAGGAGATATATTAATTAAGGGAATCCCGAGCAGGTTCAGGAGTCCTCTGGAAGCCATAGCGAACAATATCGGAATGCTGCACCAGCATTTCGAACTGATAGAGGAGTTTACCGTATTCGAGAATGTCATACTGGGGAGCGAGCCCGTGAGAAGGGGAGCGATAGAAATTCAAGAGACAAGGCGGCGAATAATAGAGTTAATTGACAAGTATAATCTTGGAATAGCGCCCGATGAAAAAATCTGTGACATAAGCATAAGCCAGAAGCAGAAAGTCGAAATACTAAAACTTTTATTCCGCAATTCCGAAATACTGATATTTGACGAGCCCACGTCGGTTTTATCGCCGGTTGAAGTCGAGGAATTTTTCAGGATAATCAGGAAATTCAAGGAGATGGGCAAGACAATCATTCTTATCACGCATAAACTGAATGAGATTAAAGAACTTTCCGACCGAGTATCCGTGCTGAGAAAAGGCAGGCTTGTTTACGAAGTTGACGCTGAAAGTCTTGACCTCGATTTATTAAGCAGGGAAATAATCGGACAGGTTGAAACGGCAAGGATTCCGCAAGCAAGGGAGGAATTTGAAGAGAAGGAAATACTGCTGTCCTTCAGGGATGTAACATTAAAAAAGGATAATGTTGAAAAACTTCGCGGAATAACTTTCACGTTAAGCAGCGGCGAGATATACGGCATTTGCGGGGTGGAAGGAAACGGACAGAGCGAGATAACGGAGGCTATACTTGGAACGGAACGCTGTCATAGCGGCGAACTAATAATAAACGCGAAAGGCATATCGATAGTGCCGGATGACAGGATAGGCAAAGGGATGATAAAGGAATTCTCGATAGGCGAAAATGTAATGCTAAGGGAGCGCGATTCGATAAGATTCGACAAGAAAAGAATAAGGTTGAAAGCAAGAGACTTAATCGATAAATACGACGTAAGGCTTTCGGATGAGACGGCAGCGCTTGAGTCGTTATCGGGCGGAAATCAGCAGAAAGTGATATTCGGAAGGGAAGCCGGTCTGGACAATAAATTAATGGTGCTTGTTCATCCGACAAGAGGAGTAGACATCAATTCATCGGCATTCATATACAAGATAATCATAGAGGAACGGAACAAGAACAAGGGAATATTGATAATTTCTTCCGACCTCGAGGAAATATTGAAGTTATCGGACAGGATAGGAGTAATATACAAGGGAAAGATCGTAAGCGAATACATAAAATCCGAGTTTGAATTTTCCGACGATGAGGTTAAAAAGAAATTCATGACGCGGATAGGAAAAGCGATGATAGGGGCGGCATCTTGAGCAGGAAAGTTAAAGCGAACATAATATCAATCACGGTATCGCTATTAGTCACGATACTCCTCACCTCACTTTTATTAACGGTAATCGGCAGGAATCCCATTCAGATTTACTCGATGCTTGCGGGAGAAGTGTTCGGGACGGGATACGGATTCGGGCAGGCGTTATTCAAGGCGACGCCTTTAATAATTTGCGGATGCGGTCTGGCACTTTGCTTTCAGGCTTCGTTATTCAACATCGGAGCCGAGGGACAGTTGAACGTTGGAGCGTTTGTAATGAGCGTAATCGCGTACACGTTTGACGATTATCTGGGGTTGATGGTAATGCCTGCCGCAATAGCGGGAGGATTCGCCGCATCGGCTTTATGGGGACTGATACCGGCGTATCTTAAAATCAAGCGAGGAGTCAGCGAGGTAATAACAACCATAATGATGAATTTCATAGCGCTTGCTCTCGTTAATTACCTGCTGATAGAATTTCTCGCTGTGAAATCGACGGTCAGGACAGAAAAGATAATGGAAGTAGCGTTCATACCAAAACTTTCAGAGTATTCGTCATTGTTTCAGGGTTCATCCGCAAACGTTACATTTTTCTTCGCGATACTTCTGGCAATATTAATGTATTACGTATTCTACCGTACACGATTCGGTTATGAAATACGTTCGGTAGGTCTAAACCCTGTAGCGTCGCGTTATCTCGGCGTGAGGACCAACAGAGTAATTTTATGGTCATTTCTAATCGGGGCGGGATTAACATCATTCGTCGGTATAAATTTTATTTTCGGGTACAAGGGCTACTATGAATTTGGATTTTCAAATAATCTTGGATTCACATCAATCGCGGTAACGTTGCTCGCAAAGAACAATCCGATAGGGATAATATTCACGGCATTATTATTCGGAGTGCTGGATTACGGCGGGCTTGCGGTGAACACTGCAGTTCCGAAGGAAATAATGCTTGTTTTTCAGGCTCTTGTAATACTTTCGATACTTGCTGTCGATAAGACTGTTAAAATTTATTATTTAAAGGAAGAGTGATTTGATTGAGAGCATATTATCTTTGACGTTTCTCGCGCAGGTGCTCAGGATGTTCACTCCGTACTATCTCGGAGCCAGCGCGGCGAATTTTTCTGAGCGGGGCGGAGTGATAAATATTGCCATTGAAGGATTCAAGATAATATCCGCATTCAGTTACGCGTTCTTCACGCTTTCATTCGGAAATCCTTTTCTGAGCCTTATACTATCAGTTATTGTGTCATTGCTTTTCAGTCTACTGTACGCTTTTCTTACTATAAAGTTAAAGATAAACCAGATAGTAACGGGTGTCGGATTTAATCTGCTGATGGCTGGCACGGCGAAATTCTTGATGATGCTGGTATATCAAAGTTCGAGCAACACGCCTAATTTCCAGCAGATACCCGGATTGCCTTTCGTGAGCGACATTCCCGTAATCGGAAAAGTAGCCGGGGATTACATAATAATAACGGGATTCGCGCTTGTTTTTATTTCTCAGTATGTGTTATTCAGAACCAGGCTTGGCTTGCGGCTGCGTTCCGTCGGAGAAAATCCCGAAGCAGCCGAGACGCTCGGCGTAAAGGTCAGGTTATACAAGATGTACGGTGTGCTCGTATGCGGAGCGCTTTCGGCGTTAGGCGGAATATGGCTTGCGTCAAACCAAAGTTCATTCAGCGACGGGATGATAGCGGGCAGGGGATACATTGCAATAGCGGCGATGATAATCGGAAAGTGGAGACCCGTCAACATATTTTTCGCCTGTTTAATGTTCGCGTTTTTCGAAGGGCTTGAAATCACGCTTCAGATATCGGGTTCATTCCTTCCGTCGCAAATAATACAAATGTTACCTTATCTAATTACAATTCTCGTTCTCATCGGGTTCATAGGCAAGACAAAGCCTCCCGCGGCGGACGGGATCCCGTACTAATCACCTTCTTGTTTTCCTCACATCCTCTCCCCACAAGAGTTTCTTATTCAACGTGCTAAAGTACGACCAATTCAATCTCTTTATTGCTTTCAGGGAGTAATCTGTTTTCGAGATACAAATTTCGACGGGCGGTTTTCGAACGATACTGTTATAGCCGTCCGAAGTAATCCTGACATTTTCTTTGCTGACTGTTCTAATAAAAATTTCTCCGTCATCGGGAACAATTACGGGCCGGAAACTAAGTGAATGCGGAGAAATCGGAGTAATGATGAAAACCTTGCTTATAGGGGACACTATCGGGCCGCCCGAGGATAGTGAATATCCGGTAGAGCCTGTAGGAGAGGAAATTAGCACGCCGTCGGCATAGAACTTTCCCACGAAGTCTTTATTATAGAAAATCTCAAGTTCGACCATTTTAATCGAATCGCATTTATCGATTACGATTTCATTCAGAGCGTCAAACAGGCGCTTGCCGCCGACCGAGCAATTCAGCATGCAAAGATCAGCGATTAGATACTTACCGGATACAATTTCCTTCAGTACCTGTTTTATCTGATGCGGCATTATGTCCGCCATGAATCCGAGAGTGCCGAGATTGATACCGATGACGGGTTTACCGCTTTTCCCGATTATTCTGGCGGAGTTCAGGAAAGTGCCGTCGCCGCCGATTGATATAATGAAATCGGATTTATCCATAACTTTTTTGCCGGTAAGGAATTTACCCTTCGGCAGTTTCAGATCAACGGATTTACTGAATTTATCGTGAATATAGAAATCAATGTTATTTGAAATAAGGAACTCGAGTATTTCCGATATTACGCCGGAAATGCCGGGTTTTGTTTTATTTCCAAGTATGCCGAAAGTCATATTCATTCGGTTTTAGGTTCTTCGGTTTCTTTTTTCGATTCTTCGACGTAGTTTAACTTCAATTCGGCAACGATATGCTCGATAAACCTGGTCTCATCATCGTTGAGATTACCTTTTGTTTTTGCTTTCAGCATATCGAGAATGTCGATAGTTGTCTGCGCCGCGTTCAAATCTTTCTCGAGTTTATCGCTGACAGGGCTTTTAATCTTGCCGAGGCTCATCCAGGTCTGCATCTGGAAAGAATAGACAAGAGAATAAAACAACTGTGATAATTTATCGTCTTCCATTTAAGTCCTTTCTTTTTATCAGCACAAGTTATGTGTAAAAAATTAAAATGAAAATAGAATAATTATTGTAAACGTTCATTCCCGCCGGCATCAACCGCATTAAGGTTTGAAATAACAAACGGCAGTGCCGCGAAGAACACGAGCAGAGTAAGAATTTCCCAGTCTCCGAAATTCCACTCGAAAATCCCCGACACGTGGAATGAGATAACCGCGAGGAGGCATCCGAAAACGAGAAGTTTATCGCGCCCCGGCGGTTTTGCCTTGTAGAACTTCAGGTGTTTAAGGAACAGTACGATGAAGAAGCCGAGATAGGCGGCCATTCCAAAAATACCGTGAGTCGCGAGGACCATAATGTAATTGCTGTGAAGGTGTGAGCCTTCCCCGTTGAATTCAATTTCTTTGTAGGATTTGTAAACGTTCCGGAACTCGTTGTCACCTACGCCGAGCAGGGGTCTGTCAAGAAACATTTTCCAGCCGACGTTCCACATAATCAATCTCGTGTTATTGCTCGGGTGAGACGGGTCAGCGATGCTTGTAATTCTTTCTCTTAACTGCGAAGGCAGAACGGCAAAAAGAACGGCAGCGGAGACAAGGAACACAAAAAGAAATTTTCTATTGATTACAATACCTGTAATGAATAAACAGACGAAAACGGCTACGAAGACGTTCCTGCTCTGAGTGATATAAAGAGAAATTAAAATCAGAGCGAGGGCGGGAATAAGATATTTTTTTGGCAGAATATTTTCTCCCTTAACGAACACGAGCGGGAAGAGGGAGATAAAAACGAGCATTTTTATCTCACCTGTGGTAATTGAATGCGCAAATGCATCAAGGCGAATTTCGCCGATGCTCATCTTTCCAATATAGGAGGGGAGAGCAGCGGCGAAGATTATTATCTCAATCAAGGAAATAACCGTCATCACAGACAAAATCACTTTAAGAATACCGAAAAGTTCTTTAACGGATTTAATCTTAGCGATACAAGCGTAGAGTATAAGAAACAAGAGATAACGCTTAAGACTCAGGAGAGGATTTTCAGGTAAAACCGCGAATATGCGAGACAGCACATCAAAGACTATGAAGGCGAGGACGAAGAAAGTAAAAACTTTCAGTTCCTTTCTCATATCGGCAGACAGTCCAAGATTCCTATAGAAAATTAATTGAAGAATCCACAATCCCGCCCATATTCCGAAAGATACCGACGACAATGCTATTGAAAAGCCGACTGAAAAAATCTGTACGGTAAGAAAGAAAATTATAACATTATCAGTGAGTCCGAGTATTTTTTCCCTGTTCAAAATTATTCCGCAAATTGTAGTTCATAAAGTTTCCTGTAAATTCCTTTATCGTCGGACATCAAATCCTTATGTCTGCCCTGCTGAACGATTTTGCAATTATCCAGAACAAAAATATTATCGGCATTAATTATTGTCGAGAGTCTGTGCGCGATAACGACAGAAGTTCGATTGCTCATTAGTTTATCGAGCGCTTCCTGAACGAGTTTTTCGGATTCATTGTCGAGAGAGGAAGTCGCCTCGTCGAGGATAAGTATCTGCGGATTTCTCAAAAGGGCTCTCGCGATAGACAAGCGCTGTTTCTGACCGCCTGAAAGTTTCAGACCTCTTTCGCCGATTACAGTGTCATAGCCCTTCTCCGTGTTGACTATAAAATCGTGCGCATTGGCATACTTGCAAACTTCGACGAGTTTTTCATCACTTACATTTTCCTTACCGAAAATTATATTGTTGCGTATTGTATCGTTGAAAAGAATGATTTCCTGCGGGACGATGCAAATAAGTTTACGAAGGGAGGCGATATCAATATCTTTTATGTTCATACCGTCAAGGAGAATTTCACCGGATAGGACGTCGTAGAATCTTGAAATCAAATCCGCCATAGTCGATTTACCCGCGCCTGAAGAGCCGACGACGGCGACTATGCGGGATTTATCGATAGTCAGGTTAATGTTTTCAAGAACGAGTTTATCCTTTTCGTAACCGAACGAAACGTTCCTGAACTCGATGGATTTTTCAAAACTATCGACTTGCACCGCGTCTTTTTTGTTCTCCACTTCGAGAGGATGGTCAATAATCTCGAAAATCCGTTCCGCAGACGGAAAAGATTTCTGGAGGCGGTTATAAACTGTGCTCAGATTCTTAATAGGCGGAATTATCTGAAAGAGAATGAAAAGGAAGCCGAGGAATTCTTCGGGTTTCAGGTTATTGTTGACGATAATTTCACGTCCGCCGAACCAGATGACGAGAACTCCTGAAATAATGGACAGAGTCTCGGTCAAGGGGGATGTAAGTTCGCTGGCGCGAACCGAGCGCATAGTAAGGTGATAAAACCGCGAGAGTTCCTTGCTGAAAATATTGTTCCTGTATTTCTCCGCGGAAAAAATGCGTATTACTTTCGCCCCGTAAATAGTTTCCGTAACTATACTTAGAAGGTCGGAAAGTTTTTCCTGCACCCTTATACTTCTTCTTCTGAGCGAAGAGCCGATTTTCGAAATAATAAAGACGGTTACCGGGAAGACGATAAAAGCGATTACAGTCATCTGCCAACTAATAGAGAGAGCGAGAAACAGGAAGATAATAATCACGAGGGGTTCCTTGAGCAGGTCATAGAAGAGGGCGGAGATGCCGCTTTGGATGTTCGTGATATCGTTAGTCATTCTCGACAGAATGTTACCGGTTTTTTCCTGTGTAAAAAATCTCAGCGATAGTTGGTTCAAACGTTCATACAACTGCATTCTGATTTTAACTACCATTCTGTTTTCGATTGTCTGCATAAGCATCGACTGCAGAAAGCCCGTTAAATTTTTCAGCAGGTATGCCGCGATTATGAGCAGGCATATAGTAATCAGGGCGTTTTCCTTTCCGCTCGAAAAAATAAATCTATCGAAAGCGCTCTGTAGTTTCTGGTACAGTCCGGCGATACCCGCAGAAGTATCCGTATTCCCAGACGGACTGCTTCCGAGAAAGAGAGTTTTCAGAAGTGGAATAGTAAGATAGACGGAAAGAACGCTGAACACGGAAAAGAGCAATGAAGTAGAGACGTAGAGAAAAATAACGCGCTTGAATTCCTTGAGATAACTTAACAGACGTTTATATGTGTTCATTTATTCTTCCGATTTTGTAATTCCCATATTTTCATATACATCAGGAGTTTCGTATACAGATGAAAGAAAGAGACCATTAGTCCTCCTGTCCCGTCAAGAAATCCAAACTGGAAAATATATTTCTGCACGAAGTCGAAGCACGGTCTGAAAAAAAGATAGAAGAAGCCGACTTTAATTTCCGCCGACCTTTCCTTCGCGGAAAGGGAAGAATACTCGTTAATCCTGTCGGCGTATTGTTTTATGGACCGTACCGTATAATGTTCAATCGGGTTTTTGAGTTTTCCCGTGCCGCCATTAACCGAATAACTTTCGTGAACCATCCTGCCTGAAATATCGACGGAATCTTTCCTGAAAAGCCTCAACTGATAATTGGGGTACCAGCCTGCGCGCCTGACCCACTTATTGAGGAAGAAATTCTTCCTTGGAATGAGGAATCCATTATACGGAGTGTTTTTAACGGCGTTGAGAATTTCGTTTTTAAGCGACTCCGTGCATCTTTCGTCCGCGTCGATTGAAAAAATCCAGTCACCGAGCGCGTGGGCGACGCCGAATTTTCTTTGTTCAGAAAAGCCCTCCCATCTTTTTTCATACACGTGTTTAGTGTAATTAAGGGAGATGCTCATAGTTTCGTCGGAACTTTCGGCATCGACGACTACAATTTCGTCAGTCCACGAAAGACTTTTCAGACAATCTTCAATATTTTTTTCTTCATTCCGGCAAATGACCAATGCGGAAATCATAATAATAAGTTTAATTGAAGTATTTAATGGAAAATCAATAATTTGGTTAAAATAAGCAATCTATTTTCGATTAGAGAATAAACGAAAAATGAAACGTGAAAGGTTAATTCACAGTTAATGAGCAGGACAATGATTTGAGCGCTTTCATAGGGTAATTCAGCGCAATGCAATCTCGATTTGCGTCAAGCCTTTTGCGTATATGTTGAAAAATAATATTTTTTAGAATAAATTTAAAAAATAATTAGAGAAAAAAATTAGAATAAAATATAAAGATGGCATTGAACTTAAATAAATTGACGGAGAAGTCCGGCGGACTGCTTCAGAGGTCGCAGGAGATAGCGGCGGAAAAGAATAACCAGTTGATCGAGCCTGAGCATCTTTTAGCGGCAATGCTTGAAGACAACGACAGCATCATTAATTCAATTTTGTTCGCGCTCAAGTCCGACAAGGAAGCGCTGGCTAACGGAAACAGCAGATTGCTAGATAACATACCGCAGGTATCTGGAAGCGGTGTATCCGAACTTTCTATTTCGAAAGAAATGAGTAAAATTCTCGAGGCGGCGAACAGAGAAGCGACGGCGATGAAAGACGATTACGTATCCGCAGAGCATTTGTTATTAGGGCTGGCGGGGGAGAAGAACAACGTATCGGTTTTATTGAAATCATTTAACATTACGCGGAACGCGATTTTAAGCGTGCTTAAAGAAGTGAGAGGCAGTCAGCGGGTCACATCACAGAATCCGGAAGACACGTTTCAGGCGTTGGAAAAATACGGACGAAACCTGAATCAACTCGCATCGAGGGGAAAACTGGATCCTGTAATCGGAAGAGAAGATGAAATACGGCGCGTGCTTCAGGTGCTTTCAAGAAGAACGAAGAACAACCCCGTTCTGATAGGCGAGCCGGGCGTAGGAAAAACGGCGATAGCGGAAGGCATAGCAATCAGGATATATCAGGGGGACATTCCTGAAAGCCTGAAGGACAGGACGATAATCGCTCTTGATATGGGCGCTTTGATTGCGGGTGCGCAGTTCAGGGGGCAGTTCGAGGAAAGGCTGAAAGCGGTTTTAAAGGAAGTGCAGAATTCGGACGGGAAGATAATTTTATTCATAGACGAACTGCACACGGTAATCGGTGCGGGTTCGACATCGGGTTCGCTTGACGCATCGAATCTTCTTAAGCCCGCACTCGCGCGAGGAGATCTAAGATGCATAGGGGCGACAACATACGACGAGTACAGAAAATACATCGAGAAGGACGCGGCGCTTGAGAGAAGGTTCCAGCCTGTCGTTATAACAGAGCCTGACATAGAGGACACAATTTCCATATTAAGGGGATTAAAAGAAAAGTACGAACTCCATCACGGAGTAAGAATCACCGATGCGGCGATAGTAGCGGCGGCGCAGTTATCTGACAGATACATCAGCGACAGGTTCTTGCCAGACAAGGCGATTGATTTAATAGACGAAGCCGCTTCGAAACTAAGGATTGAGATAGACTCGATGCCCGAAGAACTTGACAAACTGGAGAGAAGGATTAAGCAACTGGAGATAGAGAGGGAAGCGTTGAGGAGAGAGGTAATGTGAATTGAAAATAAGAATCAAGAATCAAGAATCAAGAAAAGAATTTTAAATCAAGAATCAAGATGATAAATTAATAAATGAAGATAAAGATTTATTAC
>DATMXZ010000311.1:0-8077 GCA_035561235.1 Ignavibacteria bacterium | reverse complement strand
TATAAAAACAATAAAATGCCTAATTCACTCGAATTAATTGTGCGTGAAACGGAAAATCGATTTTATGGTCTTGCGTATAAAAAACCCCGCGGAACGCGGGGTTGAAACTCACGTCAAACCGGAGAATCAATATTCAAAACCGAGTGACAAAGTCGCCTCACTTCTCGAATCGGAATTCTCATAGAATATCTTCTGTGAGGAATCCATCTTTATGAATCTGTACTCAAGTCTGAGATAAGCGTTCTCGACCGGCTTGTACTCGCATCCGACAGTTAGAGAATTCGCCTTGACTCCCCTGTTATTATAAATCGACGAAACAATGGCATTCTTATCGTCGAAGAAATCACCTCTCAAAGAAACGCTGTATTTCGGTGTGAATTTATATCTGCCCGAAACGCTTACGCCGTGATAATCAGCCGATTCCGATTCGTCACCGAGTTTAGAATGCTCCTGCATTCCGTAATCAACCGCGGCAAGCAAATCGACTTTCTCGCTCGGAGTAACTGAGAATATCAGATTGTTTAAAAACCTGACTTTGCCTCTGAGACCGTCCGGCTGCTCGTTTCCGACAAGGTTGTTGTATGTTATCTTCAGTTTCGGACAGGGCGAATAATTCAACTGCAGGCCCGCCGATTTGTTCTTGTTGTTATCCTCAAACAAATTCGACCCGTTTATCAAATGCAGGGATGCGCTGAACTTTTCAGAGAAATCATAACTGATTTTCACGCCGCTCTGAAGGAACGGCTCGAAATAAGACTGAAGTGAAAATGAACTGAAGAAATTATATTTTGGAAAACTCTCCGCTCCTATGTGCGTTACGAAATATCCTCCGTCTATCCACAGATTCTTTACGGGTGAAAAGCCGACATTCGCCTCCTGTATGAATTTGCTCCGTGTCACAGGCGCCCAGTTCACATCGGGGATGTCCCCGTAATGCACAGTGAAAGAACCCCGGATTTTTTCCGAGTTGTATTTGAGAGATACCTGAGCGATATTAATCCCCACCTGGTCTCTGTACGGCGAGAGCGAATTGAAAATTCTCGCGTTCTGACCCGCGCTCTTGTCGTTATCATAAGAGTAGTAAGTGTCGATGTACGTGCTTATACTGACGTTCTTAAGGTATTCAGAGATTCCGTTCTCCTGCGAATACGATTTAACCGTTAATGAAAGAACCAGTACCGCAAAAATGATAATTTTTAGAAATTTCATACTAAAAAATTTTTAAATTTTAAAATTTGCATGCCCTTTTCAGGGCATGCAAAAAAATTACCGTTTACATTGCATCGGTATATGCCTGCTCGCCGTGCAGAATCTCATCAAGACCTATTGCTTCCTCTTCTCTTGTAAGCGTGACGGGCGTTATCTTATTGATAACCCAGAGCATCACCCAGGTGAAACCAAAAGCATAGATTGAACTGACAACAACTGATACAACTTGTTTAAAGAAAAACGACGAATCGCCGTGCAGAATTCCATTGGCGCCGTTCGCGTTAACCGCGACCGAGCCGAAAACGCCGAGCAGAATGATACCAATCATTCCGCCGACACCGTGAACACCCCAAACGTCGAGCGCGTCATCAACGCCGAGTTTATTTTTCAGAGCCACCGCAAAATAACAAACAACGCCTGCGAGTATTCCGATAACGACAGCCGATTTTGTCGAAACGAATCCCGCGGCAGGGGTTATAGTTGCTAGACCCGCCACGGCGCCCGTAAGAAGCCCGACAAATTTCGGTTTCTTCTCGAGCCACCATGCCAAAAGAATCCATACGACCGCTGCGAATGACGCGGCAATGTCCGTGTTAAGGAATGCGTTAGCCGTTATGCTGTCAACAGCAAATTCGCTCCCCGCGTTGAATCCGTACCAGCCGAACCACAGCAATCCCGTGCCTAACGCGATTAAAGGTATGCTGTGAAGACCCCGGTCGATTATTTTTCTTTTACCAACATAGAGTACGGACGCGAGAGCGGCCATACCCGCTATGTTGTGAACTGCAATTCCGCCCGCGAAATCCTTGACACCCCATTTCCAGAGTATTCCGCCGCCCCATATCATATGGACGAACGGGAAATACACAAGTATTAACCAGAGCGTTAAGAAAATCAGATATGCGGAAAATTTTACGCGGTTTGTAAATGCGCCCGTGATAAGAGCAGGTGTGATGATTGCGAACATCATCTGGTACGCGATGAATACAAGCATTGGTATTCCCGCGTTGCCGAAAATGGGGATATTGCCCGCAGCCGTTGAAACGGCTGAAGAGGTTGTTACGTCAATACCACTCATTAAAACCCAGTTAAAGTTGCCGACGATACCACCAAGTAAATCAGTACCATCAACACAATTACCACTGAAGCACATCGAAAAACCGAATAAATACCATAATACTGTTGTCCAACCCATCGATACAAAACTCTGTATCATAATGGCAAGAACGTTCTTCCTTCCGACAAGACCGCCGTAGAAAAACGCGAGACCCGGAGTCATTAGCATAACAAGACTCGTTGCCAGCAGCATGAAACCGGTATTACCGGTATCCCAAGTGGGCATAAAAGTACCTCCGTTTAAGTTTTTAAAGAACGAGATAGATGTGTAAAATTAGTTATTATTTATTTCGGGAACAACTCCTTAATAAAATCCGCGGACTCCGGTTCACTTTTTTACGCTGACTACGAGCACGGGTATATCCGACAGGTTTATTACACCCTCGGTTATTCTGTCCGTAAAATACAGCGCTACGCCTTTTTTCCGTTTTATTCCCATCGCGATAAGGTCCGCTCCGATACTGTTCGCGTACCTTACAACCGATGCTTCTACGCTCTTACCCGCTCGTATGACCACGCTGAAATCGAAGGAAAAATTTTTTTTGAATCTTTCAATTCTTTCCTTAATTTCCTCGTATTCCTCGAACGCTGATTTCGTGTTCACGTAAAGGAGCCTGACCGATACCCTTTCGCCGCGTATGTTTTTCATTATTTTTTCGAACACCCTTTCGGTATTCTTCCTGAAGTCCGACGCGAAAACGATTTTTCTTATTCGCGCCCCGGAGATTTTGTTCACAACAATCACGGGAACTTCCGTCAGCCGCAGCACTCTTTCGGTATTCGCGCCAATTCTTATCCTGCCGCCGCTTTCACCTTTTCCCAAAATTATCAGATCCGGTCCGAGATTTTCCGCGTAACTTATTATTTCGTCGTAAACGTTCTTCGCGAGAATTGCCTTGCATACTACCTTTAAGCCCGCATCGAAATACTTTTCCCTCACCTCCTGAAGCCTTGACAGAGAATTTCCGTGTATCCTTTTTATAGCCGCCTTAAGTTCATAGTTGTACTTGCCGTAATCCTCGAGTTCAGTAACGTAAAAGTCCGGCATCTGCGCGGAATAGAAGAGATACACTCCCGCGTCCGCCGCTCTTGCCGCTTCCGAGGCGTACATGACCTGCGGTTCAAAATTACCGCCTAAATCAACGGGTACCAGAATTTTCATATTCTATGCAATGCTTTTCCGAAAACTAAAACAATCCTGACTAAAAATATATGCTAATTACCGGAACGAGCGCGTTTCACCCGCGATTTAAAGACGGATTACCCGTGTTTTATCTTGATATAACAATGCGATTGAATTAAATTATTGTTACCCTTTGAGGGTGTTACGAAATAAAAACAGGAATATGATTAACGAATACAGAAACCAGATTAAGAAATTTCAGGAACTCGGGCTCACGGAAAGAGAATCGAAGGTTTACATCACATTGCTTTCAAAAAAATCATTCACCAGTTCCGAACTTCAGAAAATCGCGGGAATTCCGCGTACCAAAATATACGAAGTGCTCTTCAAGATGGTTGATAAGGGATTGTGCGTCGAAAGAAGAATCGGCAAGGTAAAGTACTACGAAGCCGTCGAGCCTAAGAAAGCGCTCCATAAGATGCTCGATGAATACAAGACGAACTACCACGCCGAACTCGAGAAGAAAAACGAACTCGCGGACAATCTTACGAAACTTTTCAATCCCGTTTTCGAGAAAAACAAGACATTCATAAACCCGCTCGAATTCGTCGAGGTCGTCAAGGACAAGGAACAGGCGCAGAAAAAAATTCTCGAGGCGTTCCGCGAAGCGAAATCCGAAGTGCTGTTTCTTATAAAAGGTCCTTACGTGTGCGACACGAACTCCCGCGCGAACGAGCAACTGAAAGAAGAAAGAAACATGCTGAAGCGAGGAGTGAAATGCCGCAAGATTTACGAGTCGCACGAACTCGATGAAGCAGGCGCGTTGATAACGCAGTTCAAATCGCTCGCCAAACTCGGTTCGCAGTTGAAAACCATCGAAACTATTCCGATAAAGATGGTGGTTATAGACGAGAGGCTCGTAATATTTCCGCTCCAGGACACGCTTAGCAGCGTTAACGAACTGACGATTATTTCGATTGAGCATAAGGAAATGGTTCACGCCTGCAGAATTCTTTTCACATTTCTCTGGTCTGAGGCGAAACCGATGAAGAACTGATACACGGTTCGCGCTTGTAATAATCAGGATTAGAAAATAAAAAAAGGTCAGGCGCGTCGCGCTTAACCTTGCAGAGAGTGCGGGATTCGAACCCGCGAAACGGTTACCCATTTACACGCTCTCCAGGCGTGCCTCTTCAACCACTCGAGCAACTCTCTAATTTTAATTGCGTAATTTAATGCTTTTTTTCGCCATTTGAAACAGACTTATTCCTGACGTTTATCGGTAACGCTGTATGCGCCGCGTTTTGTCAATACAAAAAGTCCGGATTCCGATGACTTTGTTTTCAATTGATTATTTTCTTTAAATACTTTACAATTTGTACGGAAGTTTTACTAAATGCGAATGGAGAGAATGAATTTTAATCTGAAATTATTTATACCCCGCGACGCGGCTGTGACCGAATGCCCGGGCTGCAAGTCCCCCGGCTCACTCGTAAGGAGGAAATCCTCGGGACGGATGGACCACATAATCCAGAAACTAACTTTTAGAAAAAAATACCACTGCGCGAACTGCAAGTGGAACGGGAAAATTTCCGTTTACAGGCTTACAAAAAAACTAAGGCAGACGCTCCTGAATTATTTAATTATCGCGGCGGCATCCGCCCTCATACTTACCGTTATTTATTTTCTGACCAAACGCTAAACGGATTCTTGTTTCTTCTTCCTCGCTTTAAGTTTCGAATGTATGAATTTGTAAATCGCCGGGCTTATCGAAAGAAACACGACAATAACAATTACCTTTTCGATGTGCTTGTGTATGTCGGGAATGACGTTGCCGAGCAGATAACCCGTTAGTGTCATGCTGAGCACCCAGAACAATCCTCCGAAAACATTGAACTTCACAAAATTCAGGTATTTCATCCGCGCTACTCCCGCGACAGTGGGTGCGAAAGTTCTGATTATCGGAATGAACTTCGCGAGTATCAGAGTCTTGCCCCCGTGTTTCTCATAAAAATCGTGAGTCTTTATCAGATAATCTTTCCTGAAAAACAATGACTGCTCTTTCTTGAACAGCATCGGTCCGGATTTATGACCTATAAAATAACCCATCTGGTCGCCGATAATCGCCGCGGGAATGAGGCAGACGTTCAGAAGAACAATGCTCATATACGTTTCGGGCGAATCGTTCGTTATCGGGGTCGCCGCGAGCAGTCCCGCGGATATCAGTAGCGAATCTCCCGGCAGAAAAAATCCGGCGAGAAGTCCCGTTTCGGCGAACACAATCGCTATAAGTCCGAAGTATCCTATGTTCTTGATGAACGTAGGAAGAAAACTCGGGTCGGTAATGCTCTTGAACAACTCATTTATGAATTCCAATAAAATCTCCTTATTCTAAATTTACTCTTAACTTCGCGTATTTTAAAATTATTTTTTTCAGGCCGCAGTCTTCGAACAGTATGTCGGCTTTCTTATCCTTGCCCCTGCCCTGTACGCCTAACACGACTCCGCTGCCAAAAGTTTCGTGATAAACGCCCTTGCCCTTCACTATATCGGAGAATTCGCCGTTATCGTCAAAATCGTCATCGCGCGCCGCGGTAAAATCTATCTTTATTCTCTGCGCGGCTCCTGATGTTTTTTTCATAAAACCTTGCCTGCCCTTTGCCTGCTTAAT
Organism: Ignavibacteria bacterium; assembly: GCA_035561235.1. Taxonomy (GTDB): domain Bacteria; phylum Bacteroidota; class Ignavibacteria; order Tepidaquicellales; family Tepidaquicellaceae; genus CAIKZJ01. The sequence goes on along the minus strand of DATMXZ010000311.1, from coordinate 1,958 downwards.
CCTCTCGTATTCAACGAGATTCAGTTTGTTGTATTCATCTTCGGCTTCTTTAAGGAACCGGGACTTTACCTGATACGACCTTGTTCCGTAGCGGAAGCGCTGGTCGGCGAACGATATGTACAACTTGCTCATCGCTCTCGTAATCGCGACGTAGAACAGTCTTCTTTCCTCTTCCAATTCGTCGAGGGAATTGAGCGAACTGCTTACCGGAAAAATGCCTTCTTCGACACCGACTATGAAGACAACGGGAAACTCGAGTCCTTTCGCCGCGTGTATGGTCATAAGCGTCACGGCGTTTTTCTTCTCGTCCACTTCGTCTATGTCGCTGACGAGAGAAACCTGCGTGAGGAATTCTTCGAGCGTCGGTGTCTCGCTCGATTCCGCGAACTGCGCCACGGCGGAGACAAGTTCGGTAATGTTGTTCATTCTTTCTTCCGACTCTGCGGTGTTTTCAAGCCGCAAAAGTCCGGGAAGCCCCGTCTCGTCAATAACACCCCTTACCATTTCGGTGAGTTCCATTTCCTCTTTCAGATATTTGTACTTATTAGTGAAGTTCAGCACTTCGACAATCTTGTTCCTCGTCTTGCCGCTTATATGAGTCAGGTTCTCGGGATTCTTCATTACTTCGTAAAGCGTCTTGTTTTCTGTCTCAGCCTGCGTCCTGATTTTTTCAATAGTCGTCTTGCCGAGCCCTTCTTTCATGAGGAGCACGCGGAGCAGCGATTCTTCGTCCGCGGGATTCACGATAACCCTTAAGTGAGCAAGAATATCCTTTATCTCTTTTCTTTCGTAAAACCTTATGCCGCCGACTATAATGTACGGTATTCCGTTCAGCCTGAAAAACTCTTCGAATGTTCTCGACTGCGCGTTCGTCCTGTACAAGATTGCGGCGTCCTTGAAATTAATATGCCTGTCGTGTATTTCCTTCGAAATGTATCTTGATATCTTCGACGCTTCTTCCTTGTCGGTGAGCGATTCGAGCATCGTCACGTATTCCCCTTCGTGATTTTCCGTCCAGAGTTTCTTCTCAATCTGCCTCTGGTTCTTCTGAATAACGAGCCCCGCCATATCGAGAATTTTTTTCGTCGAACGGTAGTTTTGCTCGAGCCTGAAAAGTTTATGCTCCGGATAATCGTTCCTGAAATCGAATATGTTCTGAATGTCCGCGCCCCGCCACTTGTAAATCGACTGCGCGTCGTCGCCGACAACGGTTATGTTCTTATGTGTCTGCGAGAGAGCCTTCACGATTTCATACTGAGCGCGGTTCGTGTCCTGATATTCGTCCACCAGCACGAACCTGAACCTGTTTCTGTATTTATTCAGTATCTCTTCGAACTTTTCGAAAAGTATGAGAGGATAAATCAGCAAATCGTCGAAATCCATCGCGTTGTTCTTCCTCAGCCTTTCGAAGTAAACGGAATAAACGCTGCTTACGATTTTTTCGAAGAAAGTCTGCGCGAGCGCTTCAAACTCCGCGGGCAGCACGTAACGGTTCTTCACGTTGCTTATGAACGCCTGAACGCTTTTCGGATTTATCTTATCCGTCGAAACATTCTGCTCGCTCATTATGCTCTTTATCACGGAAACCGAATCGGCGGTATCGTAAATCGTATAATATCGCGTGAAACCAATCAACTCCGCTTCCATCCTGAGTATTCTCGCGAACATCGAATGGAACGTTCCCATCCAGATGTTTTCAGCGCTGCCGCCCGTAAGAGCGACTACGCGGTCTTTCATTTCCCTCGCGGCCTTGTTCGTAAACGTCAAAGCGAGAATTTCACGCGGATTAATGCCGCTGTCTATCAGATGAGCAATCTTGCTCGTGAGCACGCGTGTCTTACCGCTTCCCGCTCCCGCGATTATAAGAGACGGTCCTTCGATTTGTTCGACCGCTTTCCTTTGCTCAGGATTCAAATTTGAAAAATCTAACGGCATTAAATTATAAAATTATCCTCTCC
>DATMXZ010000310.1:0-10261 GCA_035561235.1 Ignavibacteria bacterium | reverse complement strand
CAAAATATAACTGCTCATGGATTGCATATTCTGCTCTATTATCGGGAAAAAAGTGGAATCGAGTTTCGTGTACGAAGACGAACTTGTTATCGGAATAATGGATTTATTCCCCGCGACGGAGGGACATTTGCTCGTAATTCCCAAAAAACATTCTGAATTAATTACTGAACTGAATGATGAGTATGTGGAAAGAATGTTCAGAGTCGGAAAGTTCATCAGCCGGGGAATGAGGAAGACTTCCTTGAAACTTGAAGCGATAAGTTTTGTTCTATCCGACGGAAAGTCGGCGGGTCAGGAAATCCCCCATGCACATTTGCATTTGATTCCGAGGTATTCAGGCGACGGTATAGGTTTTCGTTTCGGAAGCAAAATGAAATTTTCGAGGACGCAACTGGACGCGGTTGCGGATGAAATCAAATCGAAATTTGAATAGCATAGCGAGAATACTGACATCCTGCCTGCTCATGCTCTTCTTCTGCTCGTGCAATGAAAAGGAAGAAAATGATTCGGCCGGTACATTTGATTCCCTCCTTCAGAATACGAAAGGCAACGAAGACGTAATTTCGGTTCTTGATTCCGCGAAATATGACGAACTTATTAATTCGATTTCAGAGAAGTACAACGCAATATCCGACTGGAGCAATAACGGAAAGAACGAAAAAACATCGATAAGTAAAATGCTCGTAAACAGAAATTCGATAGTACCCGTCACAAGAGAACAAATCAGAAACATTGAAGAGTCCGGTTTTTCAGATACGTCACTCGTATATATCGGAGAGCGCGATAATGTCTTCGTGTTCATTATAAAAGAAGGGGAGAAGAACATAAACAAACTGGCAGATGATAAGAGCGGGCTTCTTATTGTAAGGATAACGGGAGTATCCGCTGCGCAAAAACTTTATCTTGAAAAAAAGAGCACGGATTTTCTTCACAAGGAAAAAAAGGTAACGGAGTTCACGGTTACAGCGGAATTAATAGACGCTGTCAGCATAGATGCTCCCGGAGGTTTTCTCTTTGCGAGATTCAGGATAAAATAAAATTAACCGCAATTTCACCGGCCGCTTGCGGACAAAACTAATTATCATTTCCGTTTGTTCTTATGTTTTATATCAGAGTGTTGAGTAAATGTATTGTGAGCCGCCGGGTCCCTGAACCGTAAAAAGATATTAAATCATTACTTTAATGTTTTGAAAAAAAATAATAACTTATCCCGATAAAACAACGCCATGTTAAAGAAATTCGGAGCAGACCTAAAAAAAATAAGAGAAAAGCGAGGCATCACTCTACACGATATTGCCAACAAGACGCGGATACACGTCACGCTTCTCGAGAAAATGGAGCACGGCGATTTTTCTTTTTATTCGTCGACGTACATAAGGGCGTTTCTGAAACAGTATTCAAAGATAACAGGTCTCAATCCGGATGAAGTATTATTCAACTACGAGATGGCAAGGAGCGGCAAGTATTCGGGAATGCAGGAAGCATCGGATGACGAAGAAATCAAAACAAAGGAAGTGAATCCCGAGCCGCATAAAGCAGAACCGGTTCCTGAAACCTCTGACAAATCCAAACTTGACGATATATTTGAGGTACCGCCGGTTAAAAGACATACAATTACTTCCAATCTCTCCGAGCCTGATAAGAACGAATCCGAAGAATCATATCCCGAGAAAAAAGCGTTTTCGAAATCTAAAAGAATCAAGATAGAGGGAGACAGAGGAGAATTCAACGGGAAGTATTATGAGGACAAGGGATTCAAAATACCTGTTGCCTTTTTAAAAAACCTCGGTATAGTTCTGCTCATACTCGCGTTGCTTTTCGGAATTTACCTTCTCGTTGACGTGGTATTCCTAAGCGGAAAAGGTACCAAGACGGAAATTATAAGGCAGAACTTCGATGACATTGTAAAGGAAACGGAGAAAAAAGTGCTTGGAAAAAGAACGGAAGAAGAGATACAAGATTCTATAAGAAAAGCGAACATTATCGCGGATTCGCTGCGAAAGGTAAGAGAGGATTCCCTGAGCCTTAGAATAGAGGCTCTTCAAAACGGCTCGCTAACCGTTTTCGTGGACACACTCACTGAGAAAACAATGTACAGGGAAAATTTCTCCAAGGACGAAAAAGGCGAATGGAAAGCGAAGAATTACTTTTTAATATCATCTAACAACACCGAATCATTCACGGCATTTCTTAACGGCAAGCCCCTGAAATTCGACGACAGGAGAATAAAACTTTTAAAGATCACGAGGCAGGGCATTGTCAAGAAAGAAAAGTAGCATTTCATAAATGGAAAACCCCGCAAAAAGAATAGCCGAACTTCGTGAAAAAATTCTGGACGCGGATTATAAGTATTATGTTCTTGCCGACCCTGACATTGACGATTTTGAATATGATATGATGATGAAGGAACTGGAGCGGCTCGAGAAAGAATATCCAGACCTCGTTGCTCCCGATTCACCTACACAAAGAGTCTCGGGCAAAACGGCGGGAAAATTTGCCGAGGTATTTCACAAAGTACCGATGCTCTCACTCTCCAACTCGTACAATTTCGAAGACCTTCTCGACTTTGACAACAGGGTGAAATCAATTCTCGGCAATAATAAATTCGAGTACGTTTGCGAATTGAAATTTGACGGACTGGCAGTTTCTTTAATTTATGAGAACGGGTATTTTGTCAAAGGAGCCACGCGCGGGGACGGCTTCAAGGGCGATGACGTCACGAACAATCTTAAAACAATTAAATCCATCCCGCTTCGCGTAAAATCAGAGAAATACAAAAACTTAGAAGTCCGCGGAGAAGTGTTCATAAAGAAAGACGACTTTCTCAGAATCAACGAGGAGCAGGAGAATCTCGGGGAAAAACTTTTTTCCAATCCCAGAAACACCGCAGCGGGAACGCTCAAACTTAAAGACAGCGGAAAGGTAGCATCAAGACCTCTTAATCTTTTCGCTTATTACCTTAGGAGCGATGATGTTACTCTGGAATCGCACGGTGAAAATCTTAATATATTAAGGGCTCTTCGTTTTCCCGTAAATATGCAATGGAAGAAAGTTAAAAACATCGACGAAGTCAAGAAATTCTGCGACGCTACGGATGAACTTCGGGACAAACTTCCGTATGAAATTGACGGCGTCGTAGTAAAAGTCAATCTTCTTTCACAACAGGAACTTTTAGGCAGCGCCGGAAAATCGCCGAGATGGGCTATAGCGTACAAGTTCAAGGCGAAAGAAAAGATAACGCGAATAAACGGCATTACGCTACAGGTAGGCAGGACGGGCGCCATAACTCCCGTCGCGGAACTCGAACCCGTTTTTCTCGCAGGCTCTACGATATCGCGCGCCACGCTACACAACTTCGAGGAAATTAAGCGTAAGGACATTCGCGAAAAGGATTTTGTGAAAATAGAAAAAGGCGGAGACGTGATTCCGAAAGTCACTGAAGTCGTGCTTACCGAAAGACCGAAAGAATCCGTGCCGTTTCCCGAGCCTGTAAAATGTCCCGTCTGCAGCACGAAACTGGAGAAACCGGAGGAAGAAGTATATGTTTACTGCCCGAATTATTTCTGTCCCGCGCAGGTGCAGGGACGTATAGAGCATTTCGTCAGGCGCGACGCGATGGACATCGAAGGACTCGGTAGCAGCATTATCTCGGTACTTCTGGAAAAGGAATTCATAAAGGATTTTACGGATATTTATTCGCTCAAAAACAAGCGCGCCGAACTCGTTAAACTCGAAAGGTTCGGTACCAGAAGTGTTGACAACATTCTTAAAGCAATCGAAAATTCAAAGGGTAAGTCTTTCGATAAAGTTCTTTTCGCGATTGGAATAAAGCATATCGGCGAAAGGATCGCGAAACTTATCGCGGGTCATTTCGAAAATATTGAAAGGCTTGCCGAAGCGACCGAAGAGGAAATCGACGATATATATGAAATTGGTCCCGCTATCGCGAAGAGCATCCGCTCTTTCTTCAATGACGCGAAAAGCAAGGAACTGATAAAGAAACTCCGGAAGGCCGGACTCAGATTCGAGGTTGACGAAAGCAGTAAAGCGGAGTCGAATCAAAATTTTAACGGTAAAATTTTCGTGCTCACTGGCACTCTTGAAAAATATACCCGCGGCAAAGCGGAAGAGATAATTGAAAGATTAGGCGGAAGAACAACGTCATCGGTCAGTAAAAAAACCGATTATGTCCTCGCAGGCACGGAAGCGGGCAGCAAACTCGATAAGGCGAAAAAACTCGGAGTCAGGATTTTGTCGGAATCTGATTTCGAAAATATGATGAAATAAATTCTTCTTAGTGCAGGAACAGGAAATTAAAAGTTAATTGAATCCCCCCGAGATTCTTCATCGGTTTGTCCTGCAGGCTCAGAATTTCCCTCCCGATTACAGGCAGATAATAATAGTCCGCCGATATGCTCAACCCGATTGAATTGGATTCCTGATACTCGATTCCGATGCCCGCATAACCTCCGAAGGCGAAACCCGGCTGCGCGTATCCGAATGCTTTGAAGAAACTCCTGTCGTAAGGGGTTGTTAGAACGAACGCTGGCGCAATTCCCGTCTTTACGAACGGTTTGAAGTTGCCCTCAATGTCGTCGTAAAATACATTTTTCTTTATGCCGATGCTAAGCGAGGTGAGAAACACCCTGTTCACTTTTCCGGCAGTGTAAGAGTTTCCGTAAAAGTCGTAATATTCGACTTCCGAAGGGTCTGTTACTCCTGATATTGCGAGTTTGAAAGTTAAATCCGTCGTTCTTCCTATATTTTTAAAGTATGTACCCGATATCCCGAATCCGTTATCGGTGTACATAAAACCTATACCCCAGTGGTTTCTTTTTTCGGCAGTGTTCGTGTTCACCTGCGCGCCTGTAACGAGAGGAATAATCGTAAGTATCAGAATCAAAACCGTTTTTTTGCCTGTTCTCATTATTTTAAATTGTTTTACGAAACATATTTGATTAATTTTTAAAAATCAAATCATATTAGCAATATATAATCCTTGACAGAAAAAAGATTAAATAAGTTCAAAGAAGTCGTTTCAAAAAGGCAGAGATATCTGACTGTTGTTATAGAAAATGTTCACGACCCTCATAATGTCAGCGCTATTCTTAGAAGCGCCGAGTCGGTCGGAATAGATAAAGTTTATCTGATATACAACGAGGAAAAATTCCCGAAGATAAGCCGTGTGTCGTCGGCAAGCGCGAAAAAATGGGTGGAACTGATTAAGTTCACGAATGTTGATGAATGCTTTAAAGAATTGAAAAAGCATAAGTATAAAATATATTCCACTCATATGGAAGAGGACGGAGAAAATGAATCGCTTTACGGATTGGATCTCACGAAACGCGTCGCGCTCGTATTCGGGAATGAGCACCGCGGCGTTTCGGACGAACTCAAGAAAAAGGCGGACAGGAATTTCCTGATACCGATGCAGGGAATGGTTCAGTCATTGAACGTATCCGTTTCAGTCGCAGTCTGCCTTTTCGAGGCGATGCGCCAGCGTCTTGAAAAAGGAATGTACGGAAAATCTCTTTACAATAAGAACGAATTGAAATCAAAATTGGACGATTATCTTGGGAAATAGTTTTTTCAATTAGTAATTAAATCGGTAAATTGCTATAATTCCGGGTATCATCGTAACGATAAAGTGGAAATATTTTATTTTGAAATTTGGAATTTTAAATTTAATATTTGAAAAATATGCTTCCAAAATACTTTAAACCGATTCTTGGTCTTAATAACCTAAACAACTTTCTGCTGATATCGGGTCCCTGCGTGGTCGAGAGCAAATCGGTTGTGTTTAAAACCTGCGATACATTGAAAAGAATTACGGGCAAAATGAAGATACCGTTTATATTCAAGGCGTCGTACACCAAGGCGAACAGAACATCGGGCGATTCATTCCGCGGCATTGGTTTCGATAAGGCGCTTCAGATACTCGAAGACGTCCGCAGGGAATTCAACGTGCCGGTTCTGACGGACATTCATTCGGAACTCGAAGCCGAGGTCGTCGGTGAAGTGGTTGACGTTCTGCAGATACCTGCATTCCTTTGCAGGCAGTCGGATATACTCGAGGCTGCCGGTGAAACGGGTAAAGTTGTCAATATCAAAAAGGGACAATTCCTTGCACCGCAGGATATGATATATCAGGCGAAGAAAGTGGAAAAAACAGGAAACAAGAAAATACTTCTGACGGAACGCGGCACGACTTTCGGATACCAGAATCTCGTGGTCGATTTCAGGAGTTTTCCGGTAATGAAAAAGTTCGGGTATCCCGTGATATTCGACGCGACGCATTCAGTCCAGATGCCGTCAAAAAATAACGGAGTGAGCGGAGGTAATCCCGAGTTCATTGAGCCGCTTGCGCGCGCGGCCGCCGCAATAGGTGTTGACGGATTTTTCTTCGAGACTCATCCGAATCCCGCAAGGGCGCTCAGCGACGGGAGTAACATGATTAAACTCGATAAGATGGAAGAATTATTAAAAAAACTTTTTAAAATTTTCAAATCACGGGAGAAATAAAGATGAAATCGCTAACGTTAGTGTTTTGCTTTCTTATCTCTGCAATATCGTGTTTCTCGCAGCCTGCTGAGACACAGAATATTATAGTTAATCCTTTCTGGGATTTTTTCGCCGAAAACAGATTGGCGGCTTTGAACGCCGGAAAAGGTTACACGGGTGTCGCCTCAATGAACGACATAAACGGCGTATCACTTAATCCCGCGAGCCTCGTGCTTCTGGAAAAGTTTCAAGTGTCAGGTTCATACGAGATTAAATCAAGAGTGAAGTGGCTTCCTACAATTACAGATGACATGTATATCAAACAGGTTCATCCGGAAATGTCCGTCGGGATAGGATGGAAAGCGGGAGATAATCTGTTCACGGGGATTTCGTACCGCAACGACAACAGTTTTAAACTTGATTACGGCGAGATTATCAGAACAAATGAATTCGGACAGATAATCGGCTCTTATCAGGGTTTTGAAAAATACACAACCCATACCATATCGGTACCGATTGCATACAGAACCAAAAGATTCCGGGCGGGCGTCGAACTTGCGGCGGTAAATTATAAGGGATCTAATAACACTCCCTATCCAAATCAGACCGGCGAAGGCGACAACAATATCAATTTCTGGAAATTCATTCCGACGCTCGGAGTTATCGTGATGCCGTTCGAGCAATTTTCGTTCGGTGTTACTTATTCGCCTCCGTATCAGGAGAACGTGAAATGGGATAATCTCAATGACCCCGTGGCGCCTGTTTATTTTCCGGCAAAAGTGAACGTCGGAACGGAATTCAGATTCCTTCAAAACAAACTTCTGTTTAATCTCGATTACAGGTTCGCGAACACATCAAGGTCCTATATGCTTAAAGACAGGCACGATGTAAATTTCGGCGTGCAGTATCAACTGGAGCCAGAATTTGCCGTGAGGGCGGGATTCTTTACGCTTCTTGATTACCGCACGAACGATAAGGGCGCTAACTTTATTGATCCGATAGGAAGTTACGACCAGTATTTCCTGACGTTCGGAGCAACGTATAAATATAAAGCGCTTGGTGTTAGCCTTGCGTATATGAGCAGCACCATAATCACGAAGCCGGATGTGTCCACGTCGCGCGTAGCGGCATCTATTACCTGGGATATTTGTTCGTGTCTGCTTTACGGGAGATAGTTGAAAATGTAAAATTGAAAGTGCAAAAGTACAGTTGAAAATTCAAAATTATTATTGAAATTCTGTTAGTTCGAATATTCGGTTACTGTTAATAGTTTACTGTTGACTGCTAATTGATTTATACATTTATATTGTGCGCGGATTTTCAGATTTTACACGATGTATAACTAACGGTATAAATTATGTCAAAAAAAGTAATTCCTGAATATTTGAAAGACAAACTCAATACCGGGCACCTGCTCGGTATTTTCGTGATTTCAATGGCTTCGCTTCTGCACGAATACACGCTAACACGTATACTCTCCGTTTCGTTGTGGTATCATTTCGCGTTTATGATAATCAGCGTCGCGCTGCTTGGAATTGGCGTCAGCGGAGTCGCGCTATCATTGTTTCCGAAGTTCTTTCAGAAGCCCGCGGATAAAATGCTTGCGATAATGTCTATGATTTACGCGGCGAGTGTTCTGTTAACTTTCATAATTTCATACTACATACCTATAGACCCGTTCAGCCTGTTCACACAGAAGATACAGTTCGTAATAATCCCGATTTATTACATGCTAATAGCCATTCCGTTTTTCTTTTCGGGGCTGATAATATCAACGCTTCTAACGAGATTCACAACCGATGTTTCAAAATTATATTTCTTCGACCTTACGGGCGCGGGTCTTGCCTGTTTCGCGTTCGTGCTGCTCGTTCCGCTTACAGGCGGCAACGGCACTCTCGTTTTCGTGTCGGCGCTCGGATTTCTCGGAGCGATGTTCTTTAGTTTCAAGAAAGAGCGTACTCTGTTCCTGACAGGAATGGTGCTGATGATTTTCGTATTTGCCTTTCTGATTAAGAAGGATGAAATTCTGAACATTAGGGTGACGCCAAACAAGATATACGCGAACTACATTGCCGAGCGTCCCGACCTGAACGTGCATTCGGAGTGGAATACGATATCGAAAATTGACGTGATGAAAGAGGAAGACCCTTCGCCCGACGGATACAACATATATCTTGCTATCATAGATGAAGGAAACGCTACTACAAACATTCCAAACGTGAGAAGATTGCCGCCTCCGACAAAGCCTTATGACGCTTCAAATCTCGCGTTTGCGGGGAAAGATTCCTGCGACAGGGTCTTTATACTCGGCTCAGGCGGCGGAGGTGAAGTGCTTGTAAGCCTTTATCACAACGCGAAAAAAGTTACGGGTGTCGAAATTAACGGAATACTGAATAAGTTAATTTCTGAAACAATGGCGGGCTGGACGGGTCCGCTAATAAAGAATAATCCGAACGTTGAAATTGTCACGGACGACGCGCGCTCATTCATAAGAAGGAGCAAGGAGCATTATGACGTTATTATTTCGGCGCACACCATTTCGGCGTCCGCGGTTTCAAGCGGAGCGATGTCAATGGTTGAAAATTTCATAATGACCAAGGAAGCCGTAAAAGACTATCTCAGGCACCTCGACGATAAAGGAACAATTTATATATCAAGACCTGAAACTCAATTGCCGAAACTGATTACAACTTTAAAAGAGGCCGGCAGTGAACTCGGTATAAAGAATGACGAACTTAATTTCGTGGTGTTCAGGCGGCCTCCGACAGATTACGAAGTGACGAACAGTTACCTGTCAGGCGTGATTTACAAGAAGAACGGTTTTGACCTGTACGATATGATGGCGATGCGGAACGAGGCATCATTTCTGAATCTTGATATCGAGTACGATCCGCTTACAAATCAGGACAATATTTACAATAGCCTGATAACATCAAAAGACATTCGCTTGGAAATCGGCAAAATACCGTCGCTGCTTACTCCGGCGACTGACGACAAGCCGTTCTTCGACGATAACTTCAGATTCTCCGACGTGAACGGACAAACGATTAAAGAGGTTTTCTCGCAGGACGATAAGGCGATTCTCGCTCTGAAAGCAAAGCCCGTCGCGCAGGTCACGCTGCTAATGATGCTCGCGCAGGTTCTGCTTGTTGCGGGAATCCTGATTATTGTTCCGTCGTTCTTCGTAAAGGGAGACGGGAAGAAAAAAATTGACAGGAAGTTTCTGTTTTACTTCGCACTGATTGGTCTCGGATACATGTCGATTCAGATTGCTTTGATACAGAAATTCACTCTCTTTCTCGGGCAGCCTGTTTATACTTTGCTTACTGTCGTTTCAACGATGCTGATTTTTTCCGGTATCGGAGCGAAATATTCCGACAGGGTCACGGGAAAATTCAAACTAAGTTATATATTCCTGATTGTTGCGGGTTACATTATGCTTCTCGGACTTCTCATTCCTGTTCTGTTCGCATCATTGGTATCTCTGAGTTTATTCCTTAGAATAATAATAACCATAATTCTCTTAGCCCCGCTTTCATTTTTTATGGGAATGCCGTTTCCGAAAGGCATTTCAATGATTGCGAACGATGATTCAAGAATGATAGGGTTTTCCTGGGCGGTTAACGGATTTTTCTCGGTCTTAGGTACTGTTTTAACAATGATTTTCGCGATGATGTTCGGGTTCAAACTTGTATTCTTTTTAGCGGGTGTATATTACCTGTTTGCGATGATTTTTATCACTATAAGAAATAAGAATAAT
>DATMXZ010000309.1:0-11981 GCA_035561235.1 Ignavibacteria bacterium | reverse complement strand
TGCCGTTCATAATATTAGTATTGATTTAAAAAATAGTTGTTTCCATCATACCGAGAATTTATTTTATGAGCATCATTTTTTTTACAACCGACTGAGATTCTGTCGAAAGTTTGTAGAAGTATATACCTGAACTTAATTTGCCCGCGTCGAATTTATATTCGTATGTTCCAGCCTTCCTCGTTCCGTTCAGCAGGACGGACACTTCCTTGCCCGCGGCGTCGTACACAGTGAGTTCTACGTTGTTTTGTTTTAACAGAGAAAACCTGATAGATGTCGAAGGGTTGAACGGGTTCGGGAAATTCTGATAAAGTTCAAAGCCTTTAACGATTTCGGATATTTCGTTTACAGGAACAGATTGCTGTACGTTGAAAATTATTCTCCTTGGCGCTATACCGGTTGTGAACGAGTTTTCCATTGTTCCGCTTGCGTTGTATACGTAAAGACTTCCGTTGACTATGAAATCCTTCGCATCCGCTATTAGATGTTTGTTGTTGGTATAATCATAGTTGTAACCATAGAAATACATCGTTGCAGGGTTAGGATTTGTTATTACGTTAACGGTCTGATGATTGGAGAAATCGCAGTACGAAATACCGTTTGAATAATTTATGAAATAAATATTTCCGGTATTCCTGTCAACCGATATGTCCTTGTCGAAACCCGAACTCACGGCGATTGAATCTGTTTTCTGAAACGTGTTCATGTCAACCTTGAAAATCTTTCCACCGCTTCCCGGACAGCCGATAAGTAGTTTGCCGTCTTTCGAAACCGCAAGAGATGAAGGGTCTTTGTGAACGGTTATTACAGCGATAACAGAATCATTCGTAGCGTTAATAACCGATACTGTCGAATCTTTCTGCCCGCCGTACATGCTCGTATTGCAAACAAATACCAGATTGTTAACGGCAAGTATCTCCTGTGGATACACTCCTACCGTAATTTCCTTGATGACGTTGAAACTGTTAATATTCAGAACAGATACTTTCCCGGTCGGACCGTTGGTCGCGTAAATCTTGCTGTTGGCCGCGGCAAGTGAGTACGGGTTCGTTCCGAAAGAGAACGACGACTGCACCGCACCGTTCGTGTCGAGCCTGTAAATCTTTCCCGCGCCGCCGTAATTGCCCTGCTCGAGCAGGTACAGGAAATTATCGTAAAAAAGCAGGCCGTCGGGATATAAACCGAGATTTCCCGGCGTGAATATATTCTGTATGAATTGATTTTGCGAGATGCTGTACATTGAAAGTTTCGAAGAACCGGAACTGAATCCGCCTTCGGATAAAATATATGCTTTCTTTGACTGGGCAAAGGTTATTACGTTCAACAACAGTAAAGAAAACAAGACTGCGGTGAATGATTTCTTCATTTGGAATATTTTAAATTTAAAGTTAGTAAGTAATTTCTTAAAGGAAGCGGATACCCTGACACGTACTGATAATCCGTGTTGGTTAGATTGTTAACGTCGAATTTAATCAGTGCGTTTATTCTCAGAATCCTTAATGTGTACTTTATGTTCGCGTCGAGCGTAGAAACAGGCGGCATAGAACTAAGATTCTGCGCATCCGAATAGCGCGTTCCCGTATAAGCATAGAACAGGTTTATTTCAAAAGACGAATATTTAATTCCAAGAGAGATTTTTCCCTGTTCTTTCGGTATGTATATCATCTGCTTTCCTGTCGTTACATCGCCCTCGTAATTTGATCTCTTTTTAACGCTTGTGTTAATCGTATACGAAACTTCTGATGTAACGCCAATCTTTCTTCCGATATTATAACTAATAATCAGCGAACTGTTGAATATTTTTGAAGATGAACTGAGTATGTTGATTGGCCTCCATATTCTGTCAGGACCGGGTAACCAGAGAATTCTGTTCTTCGCGTCAATATAGACGTATGAAATATCCAGAATGTGCGAAAACGGTTTCTCGCCCGTAACGATTGCGCCAGCCTCGAAGTTGTTGGATTCTTCGGGTATGATATTCTTGTTGCCCGATTCCTTCCAGTAAAGTTCGTTGAATGTCGGCGCCCTGAAGTTCCTTCCGTAATTGCTGCGAAGCCGCGCGTCGAACGGCAAAGGCAGCCTGTAGTTTACACCGAGTTTATATGTCCACACGCTCTTTCTTATGTCCGAAATATAATCGTATCTCGCAGAAGGATAAAATATGACCCTCTTCAATTTTATGTTCGTCGAACTGAAAACCGAGAACTGGTTTCTCGCCACTCCGTCTTCCGTCTGGTCGCTTACAAGCGTTCCGTGCATGAGTTCGAGACCGAGTATCGAAAGAAAATCCCGTGTACCGTAGTTCAGGCGCGTCGAGTTTGAAATGAAAATATTCTTGTAATAACTGTCGAGAACAGGCGCTGTAACGTAATTCATCAAGTTGTTCTGAAAATCAACCGTGTTGTGAAGCGTGAAATTACCTTTCTTGAAATCGAGGTCTAGCACTGTGTTCCAGTTCCTGTCCCTTTGCACTGTAAGAGGGGAGACATTGCCGGTCTCGATTCCCGGAACGTTCTTATCTGAATTTATATACTGGGTGTACAGTTTCGCCTTAAAGGTTTTCGAAAGATCCTTCCTGAATGTAAACGCGTAATTGTCGTTCGTATATCCCGCGTTCTGTCTGCTCCGCTTTTCGGTCCTTTCCCCCGTGTTAAAATAATATGAGAAGTCGTTGTCCGACTTTTCTTTGCTTATAAGATAATCGAAACCGTAATTGCTGCCGTTCATGAGCCCGCTCAGCGAAACTTTTCTGTTGTTGAACGAGCCGTACGACGCGTCAAGAGAAACCGAAAGCGTGCCGGGACGTCTCACCGCGTCTTCGTCGGTTATGATGTTCACCACCCCGCTCATCGCCTCCGGACCGTAAACCGAACTGTATCCGTTGCTCAACACTTCGATGCGCTTAATGCTCTCTTTCGGTATAAGTGAAAGGTCAATCTGCCCGTTCTGAAAAGAATTCATCCTCGTTCCGTTCAGAAGTATAATAGTGTGTTCCGCGCCGAGCCCGTTAATAGAAATTGTCTGTAACGATGAAGCATTGCCATAGGTTTTTATAAAAACACCCGGTACGGTCGAAAGAATCTCCCCGGCGTTTCTACCGTTGAGTCTGCCGAGATGTTCGGAATCGATTAAGTGAATGCTCGAGGCGGAGTTGAGTATGTCGCCCTCGTTGCGGAAAGAGATTACAGAGATTTCGTCCGTGATGAAAGTCGAGTCGGGCATATCCTGCGCGGCCGCCGCACGGACTGTGAATAAAATGAATAATATTGTAATTGCCTTATACAAAAAAACTCCTGTTCTCTGAAATTGGTATAAATCCCCGGCGTGCAGAAATATCCCAATTAATGAAAACAAGAGTCCATAATGAAACATTAAATCATTTCCGTCGAAGATTTTAATGAAAACAATCTATGGCAGGTCTCCTGACTCAAGAGCGCTTTTCGCCGCGTCTTCCCGTCCGCCGAACGAACAGTGACGTAATGCGGCGATTTTCTCTTTTACAGTTGCGAGGACAGTGCAGGCTTCTCACCTGCTTCCCTTTTAATCCATGTGAACCATAAACCTATTTAAATGAACACGTATTAAAATATTTAATATGATTATCAAAAGCAATGTGAATGAAAAAATTAAAGTGACATTTGCCATTTAAAAGTAAGCATATAACAATTGTGATTCGCATTACGAAAACAAGACAACCCGGGACGCCCGGATTAATCCGGGGCAAACGCCGGGATACATTAACTCTCGAAGCGGATGAAGAAAAAGCAAGATAATGGCCGACGTATGCGCTTCAGTCGGTGTCGCTTACGCGAACAAGAAACTACCGGTGTCTGAAAACCAATGGGAAAAAGGTCAGCACCTGAAAGAAAAAGGCAACAGGGAATTCGGCGATTTCCTTTTTGAATTGTTTAAAAACCTCTACCTGAGCCCGGAAACCGGGAAATTAAATACACAAAACTGAAATGGAAAAACTCTTTGGATTCATAAAGAATGACAGCCTGAGATTATTTGTAATCTCGTTCATACTCTTTCTTATACTGATAATTTCAGTATGTTCAATGGCATTGTTCAACATAGTTTCCGTCGAATCCAATCCGTTCTTCATTATGAACTTCTGAATTTCCGCTTGATTATAATTCCTTGCTGCCGTGTCCAAATAAAAGATTTAATAAAACATCATTCATTCCTCGTTATCAGGTCTTTTAGTAATTCACGGACATCCTTATAATCCGGCAGATTGTATTTTGAATAAGACTTCTCCATTCCCACCTTAATTGAATATGCTCTGTGAGGCAGCGCCTTGAACATATCCTCGTCGGTCCAGTCATCGCCTACGGCAAGCATAAAATCAAAATTTTCGTCAGGCTTGAAATCGCTGACCGCTGTACCTTTGTGAACGTCGAGGTTTCGCACTTCGACAATGTCGTGACCTCTTATTACGTCGAGGCTCATTCTTGATGTTAAGTTCTTAAGAACGTCCGTTAACTCGTTGGCAACCGTTTCTCCGTACAGTTTATCCGACTTTCTGAAGTGCCATACAATCGAATGGCTTTTTTCTTCGTAGAAAGAACCTGCGAGAATCTCCGAGTAAGTATCGAGCACCTGCTTAATCTGCCATTTCCATCCGTCGTCAAGTTTTCTGAAGATTTTCCATTTCTTCCCGCGCTTCTTTATCCACACCCCGTGCTCCGCCACGAGACCGGCGTTTACGTTCCAGAACCATCTGTCGAGCGTTTCCTTATCCCTTCCGCTGATAATCACTACCTGTGTCCCCGCGGCGCCGCACAAAGACTTTAAAATATTAATCAATTCGCCGTCGGGCGACGCGTTCTCGGGTTCGTCGCAGAAAGGAACGAGCGTGCCGTCATAGTCGAGAAAAATGATTTTTCTCTTCGCTTTCCTGAAATCCTTGATTAGTTTACTCCTGATTTCATCATCCAGATATTTCTTCTCAAATTTATTTTGAAGTCCTTTAATGTGAAGGACTGAAAGGAGAAAATTCTCCGCCCATCTTATAACGTCGTTTGATTTTATTCTTTCCCGTATCGCCTTGTTCCGCTTGACCTGCTCGTCCGGTTTCATTTCGAGCGCTTTCTTTATCGAATCGGCGATGTTCTCGATATGGTTAGGATTAATAATTAATGCCTCAATCATTTCCTTTGCCGCTCCCGCCATTTCGCTCAGAATCAGAACCCCCGTGTTGTCAATCCTGCTCGCGATGTATTCCTTCGCTATTAAATTCATACCGTCGCGCAAAGGAGTAATGAGCGCCGCGTCGCTTGCCTTGTAAAGCGCGGACAGATACTCGCGCTCGAAACTCTTGTACTGGTAAATTATCGGCGTCCAGTCGGGAGTGCCGAATATGCCGTTTATCTTTCCGACAATTTCATCTATTTCCTTCTTCATCTGATAATACTTCTCAACCCCGATTCGCGAAGGAACCGTTACCACTATCATCGATGCCTTCTTTCGCCATTCGGGATATTTCTCCAGAAATAACTGGTAACCCTGCAGGCGGTTGAGAATTCCCTTCGTGTAGTCAAGCCTGTCGATTGAAAGTATTATTTTCCGCGAGCGGAGATTTTTTCTCAACTTGCCGCACTCCGCTTCGGTCTCCTCGGTTCGCGCCAGACTGTCAAAGAAACGGAAGTCGATTCCCATCTGGAACGTATCCGCCTTCACGATTCTGTCCCGCAGTTGAATTTCCCCTGCGTGATTGTTGTGACCCAGAAGCCTTAAAACACAACCGAGAAAATATCTTGTATAATCGTTCGTGTGAAAGCCGATTAAATCCGCGCCTAACATACCTTCGAGTATTTCTTTCCGCCATTCGGGAGGCAGAAGTCTGAATATTTCGTAATGCGGAAACGGTATGTGAAGGAAAAATCCGATTCGCGCCCCGCTCATTCTCTTCCTTATCATCGCGGGAAGAAGCATTAAATGGTAATCGTGTATCCATATCATATCGCCGGCGTCCGCCATTCCACATATAATATCGCAGAATTTTTCATTAACGTATTTGTATATGTTCCACATCTCGCCGTCGTAATTTGTAAAGGCGGGGAAGTAATGAAACAACGGCCATAATGTCTTGTTGCAAAATCCGGAATAAAATCTGTCCATCACTTTCTCGTTCAGAAAAACAGGGGTCAGTTTCCTTTCCGCAAGCAACTCTCTCACCTCGTCCTGCTTCCTGTCAGGAAACGACATACCGGGCCAGCCAAGCCAGTGGAAATATGTTTTGTCGAGAGAAGATGAGTTCATAGAATCGAGATACGAACTTATTCCCGAAACAAGACCGCCCGGACTCGTATTCAGTTTGTACCCGCCGTCTTTTTCGGTGATTGTAACAGGCAGTCTGTTCGATATTACGAAAAGTTTCATTAAAAACCTCCCTTTTTCATTAAAATATGAAAAGTCGTATTCAAGAAAAATCAACAGGGGAGCGGTACCGGAAGGTACTTCCCTGAACCGGATTCATATCGGTTTTTTTACCGGCTCGAAATGTGTTTTATCCTTTTATAAAGGTATCAAATATTGCGTTCAATATCAAGTAAACTCACTTGAGATTGATAATCTTCAGCGTATCCGCCGTGAGTCTCGATTTAATGAAATTAAAAATGTCATTCTGAGACGATTTTATTCTCGCGTCAGCGGTTTTCTTTTCCCATTGCACCGTAACGAGCGGAAGGTTTTTCACTTTAACGGTATCATCACCCGTCTCGGGTATATAATGATTGCGTGAAAAACCGATGCTCTCGATTCCGGGAACAAAAATTCTGATTTCCTCCGTGATGTTTCGCGAAATAAGTGAATCCCTGCCGCTTAAATCCCTGATTGAATCGAGCGCCGCTTCGGATTCTGATTTATTCAACAGCGATAATCTTGCGAGTATTTCCGAACTCAATTCTCCCTTGATGTTCTGTATGCCCCTGTCGTCGCTTATCTGCGTGAAATTAATTTTCGTGTTCCCGATTCCTAACCTCATAAGAGACGCGCCGAGAGAATCTTTTTTACCCTTCGTCAGCGGATTGCCGACGGCATATATGTTAAGATTTCCCCCTTCATCCTTTCCGGGAATGTATTCCCACTCAATCACGTTATACCCGTTCTTTTGAATGTCGTCTTTAATAAACTTTTCTATCCTGTTGTTAATCCTGACGTCTGAAATCACTCCGTAGAAAATAAAGAAACTCGGAATAGCCGCAATAATAACGAACGAATAAATTACTATTCTTGAACGCGTGAGCCTTTTCGAATCAAGATATTCCTTGAAAGGGAATTTCAGGTATCTTACAATCAGGTACGAGGAAAAAGAAATGAAAACCGCGTTTATGAAGAAAAGATAAATCGCGCCGAAAAAATATTCGTACCTGGCGCTCGCGAGTCCGTATCCCGCCGTGCATACAGGAGGCATAAGAGCCGTTGCAATAGCGACTCCGGGAATTGCAGACGCGGTCTTCGACCTCGTAATTGCTACAATACCCGCCGTTCCGCCGAAGAACGCGATTAATATGTCGAGCGCGGTCGGTTTGGTGCGACCCATAATTTCGGCAGTGACGTTTCCAAGCGGCGTGAGAAAGAAATAAACCGCGCTAATTAAAAGCGCTAACACGACTCCGGCGGCGAATTCCTTAACCGAAATGAAAAAGTTTTCTTTGTCGTGTATGCCCAGCGAAAGACCTATGCCGAGAATGGGCGACATAAGCGGCGATATCAGCATTGCGCCGATTATAACGGCGGGCGAATTCGTGTCAAGCCCGACCGAGGCGAGTATCGCCGAGCAAATCAGGTAGAAAAGATTCGGACCTTTTAAAATAGATTCGCCGCGAATCTGCTCAATCGCGGAAATCCTGTCCGCCCCTTTCTTTATGTCAAACGTCCCTTTGACTGAATCAATGAAATTCATAGTTTAATCCGTATAAATTCGAATGCTTTAACAAATGCGACTAAATTTAAAAAATGCATAATTCAAAACGATATTAAAAACCGAAAACAAAATGAAGCAGAAGCCTGACAGGAAAAATAACAACTTTAATAAAACAAGCAATTGAAAAGTGTGACCGCAGTGAAAACATCCCCGTTCTTTTGCCGCCTCAGTTCTTGCTGTTCGTGCCTGTCAGAGCCTGTCCCGGTAATCTGTGACGTTTCCTCCTGGCAGAAAGAACCGTTAGGACAAAAGTAAGAATAAAGTAGAACGGGTTTTATAAAAAAGAAAACGGCTGAGATAAATCAGCCGTTTTGATTGAAAATCTTTTGAGCGAAATATTTTATGCGGGCGAATTATATGTTTCCGTTATTGGCTCTTTGAAGTCCTTGTTCAGAAGCATATTCTTCACGTCTTTCGCTATCGTTACGCTTTTGTTGAGCGTCATAAACACGTTGTCAACGAAGAGGCGGATTTCATCGAAATCCATCGCTTCGGGCTTTGCCGCTATTGAATCGAAGAGTTCCGTCTGAAGTTTGTCGAGCAGTGTTATTTCCATCGCGAACATTTTCCTGTTCGGAAGAAGAACGGGCATTGCCGCTTTTTTCACGGTTTTCTTTACGCCCGGTTTTTTTACCGCGATTTTCTTAACGGCTTTCTTTACCGCGATTTTCTTAACGGTTTTCTTTGCCGCTTTCTTCAGGGGTTTCTTCGGTGATTTCTTGATTGATTTTGCCATAGTAAAAAAAATTTAAGAGGGGGGACAAGCCCCCCTGATGTTATTCTATTATGAAATGAATTTGCCTCTCGGAGTATAATGAGTGTGCAGAAGTTTGTGAGAAAGATGTCCGCAGGGTCCTTCGGTGAAGAATTTTTCGTAAATCATCTTCACGTACGGGTTGTCGTGCGATTTTCTCATAGTAAGCGATTCGTCCTCGGCGTAAATCGCTTTTGCGCGCGCCTGTCTTATTTCGATTGAAGTCGGAATCGGCTGTCCGCCGCCGCCGATGCATCCGCCCGGACACGCCATGAATTCTATGAAGTGGCATTCGCTGAACTTGCCGCCGCGCTTTATGTCGTCGAGAATCTTCTTCGCGTTCGCCGTGCCGTGCGCTACCGCTACTTTCAGCGTCGCGCCCTTGAGCCAGTTCCAGTCCTTAACAAGATGCTTCAGGATTTCGGGAACGGGTCCGACAGCGTTTATCGGAAGTTCTACGTACTTGATGCCTTCAAATCCTCTTACGGGCGTTATGTTCGCGTTCGCGAAAATGTCTTCAGTCTTGTTGCCCGTTACGAATTCGATTACGGAGCGGAGAGCCGCTTCCATAACGCCGCCAGTCGCGCCGAAAATCAATCCCGCTCCGGACGCGTCGCCGAACGGACTGTCGAAATGCGACTTCGGCATTTCGGGAAGGTAAATACCCGCTTCCTTTATCATCTTCGCGAGTTCGCGCGTCGTTAGACCGTAATCAACGTCCTTGTAACCCGAGTCCGTCATTTCAGGTCTGTTGCATTCGAACTTCTTCGCCGAGCAGGGCATCAGAGCGACAGAGACAACGTCCTTCGGGTCAACGCCGATTTGCTGCGCGTAGAAAGTTTTTATAATCGCGCCGAACATCTGCTGAGGCGATTTCGCCGTCGAAAGATTCGGTATGAATTCGGGATAGAAATGCTCGAGATATTTTACCCATCCCGGCGAGCAGGAAGTGAACTGCGGGAAGGCGACGCTCTTGTCTCCGCCGACGAGAGCCTTGTAAAGCCTTATTATTAATTCCGTGCCTTCTTCGAAAATCGTAAGGTCGGCGGTGAAGTTCGTGTCGAATACAGCGTCGAAACCGATTCTCTTGAGGGCCGTGTTTAATTCCTGTGTCATTGACGTTCCGGGCTCGATTCCGAAGCATTCCGCTATAGCCGCTCTCGGTGACGGAGCAGTTTGAATAACGACGTGCTTCTTCGGATTGTCTATCGCGTCCCAGATTTCGTCCGACGGGTCGTTCGCGTGCAATGCCGCGGTCGGGCATCTGTTGATGCACTGTCCGCAGTTTATGCAGACTACGTCCGCGAGCGGTTTTTCCATAAAAGTGCTGATGTGAGTCTTGTCGCCTTTGTCAATCGCTTCAAGTACGCCGACTTCCTGAAGGTCTATGCACGTTCTGACGCATCTCTTGCAGAGAACGCATTTGCTCATATCGCGGATTACCGAATATGATGACTTATCGGTTTCGTAAGCGGGCTTGTCGCAGTGTCCGAACGTGTATCCGTCAACTCCGTACTCGTTCGCGAGCGACTGGAGTTCGCAGTTTCCGTTTCTTATGCAGGAGTAGCATTCTCCGTAATGTTCGCTGAGAAGAAGGTCTATTACGTGCCTTCTTGCTTTCCTTACCATCGAGGTCGAAGTTCTCACTTTTATCGGAGCCGTTATCGGGAACGCGCAGGCAGCCTGAAGAGTTCTCATTCCTTCCACTTCGACTACGCATACGCGGCATACCCCCGCTACGCAGAGGTCCTCGTGATGACACAAGGTCGGAATGTGAATCTGATTCATCTTGCAGGCTTCAAGTATCGTCGTTCCGAGAGGAACGGATATTTTCTTCTCGTTAATCTCAACGGATATCATCCCGCCGATGGTGTTCGTATCCTCGGGTTTCTGAACCTTGAACTGCTGCTGGCTGACGGGTGCTCTTGATGTTTTTTTATTATCCATTTTTATGCTTCGATTTTATTTAATATTTCATCTTTAAAGTTTTCGATAATTGAAATGAATGAGTTCGGGCTCGACTGTCCGAGACCGCATTTGGATGCGACCTGCATCGACTGTCCGAGTTCCTTCAGTTTGTTTATGTATTCAAACGTGAATTCGCCCTTTTCTATCATTTCAACGCCTTCGAGTAATTTTACGTTGCCGATTCTGCACGGCGTGCACTGACCGCAGGATTCTTCAACGAAGAATTCCATGAAGTTCTTGAGCACCTTGAGCATGTTCCTGTTCTTTCCGAATATCATCACGGAACCGCCTGTCGCGACGTCTTCATAAGCAAGTGTTCTGTCGAATTGCGACGCGGGAACGCATACTCCCGACGCTCCGCCGACTTGCACCGCTTTCGTTTCGCTCGCATCCACGAGTTTTAAAAGGTCTTTTATCTTCGTGCCCCAGGGAAGTTCGTAAACTCCGGGCTTCTTGCAGTCGCCTGAAATCGAGAATAATTTCGAGCCGCTCGATTTGTCCGTTCCTACCTTCGCGTACCAGTCGCCGCCCTTTACTACTATGTGCGCCGCCGCCGCGAGAGTTTCCACGTTGTTTACTGAAGTCGGACGTCCGTTGTATCCCGTGTTAACAGGGTACGGAGGACGATTCCTCGATTCGCCGCGCTGTCCTTCGAGCGATTCGATTAATGCGGTTTCTTCTCCGCATACGTACGCGCCCGCTCCGAGCCTTATCTTTATGTCGAAATTGAAATCTTCGAGACCGAGTATCTTCTTGCCGAGCAGATTGTCTTTCCTCATCTGTTCCAGATAATCTTCAAGGTACTGATACATGTATTCGTATTCACCTCTCAGATATACAAGACCTTCCTTCGCTCCGATAGTGTACCCGCCGATAACCATTCCGTCAAAAACCAATTCGGGATATTCCGTGAGAAGCACCCTGTCCTTGAATGTGCCGGGCTCTCCTTCATCGGCATTGCATACTATGAACTTTTGATCCGCTTTCGCGGCTGCTGTCAGCATCCATTTTGTCGAGGTCGGAAATCCTGCGCCGCCTCTTCCTTTTAACTTTGATGACTTTAATTCAAACAGAACGTTCTCTCTCCCGATTTCGAGAGC
Organism: Ignavibacteria bacterium; assembly: GCA_035561235.1. Lineage (GTDB taxonomy): Bacteria > Bacteroidota > Ignavibacteria > Tepidaquicellales > Tepidaquicellaceae > CAIKZJ01. Next base: position 232 of record DATMXZ010000309.1, on the reverse strand, counting down.
CTTTTTTATTCCTTCGCCTCTCTTATAATCGGAAAATAATACCGGACCTGTCCTTTCCTGTTTTTTAAAAATTGGTTCCATGAATGATATGTTTTAAGTTTGAACTATATTGAAAATTATACGATTTGAATTCTTTTTCGGTCTTAAGTTTTTCGGAGGAACCGCTTCCGGGCATAGAAACCCCGTCAATGTAAGTCTGCGTTATAACTGCGGGGTATTGCAAGTGTATTTA
>DATMXZ010000308.1:0-4049 GCA_035561235.1 Ignavibacteria bacterium | reverse complement strand
ATATATAATTTTATTAATACAAACACAATATCTTATGCTGCAAATCAATCTCGGCAAAGTATTTAAACTTCGCGGCGTTGTAAAACCCGTTTCTTTCCTTATGCAAAACGGTTTCTCCTACAACATCGCCTACCGTATTGCCAAATCCGGTCGCGCCACTCTTATACCAAAAAATCTCGAACGCCTCTGTTTAATCCTCAACTGCACACCCAATGACATTCTCGAATTTCATCCCTCGAAATCTAAACCCATTCCGGAAAATCATCCTCTCAACAAACTTCGCGCGACCGAAACTCTCGACATCAACTCCATAGCAGGGGACATACCAGCCGACAAAATCTCCGAATTCAAAAAAGCCATCGACGAAATCAAAATCAAACTCAAAGCCTGAAACCCCCTCCTTTGTTATCCGTTCCGCAAAAAAATCAACTTCGAAATATAAATTACAGATTTACATAATATCTTTATTTTGATAGAATACTTTTATATTTTAAGGTTACAAATAAAATAGTTTAAGAGAACAAATTAAAAAAATTTATGGGTATTTTATTCGAAATCAAGTATAAAGTTCACGACGAAAAGAGGGGCGAATACCTTGAATTGGTAAAAAAACTAAAGAATTTTTACCTTCAAAACGGTATCGAAGACTACAAACTCTATGAAGACGACAAGAAGCCGAACGAATTCACGGAGGTCTTCATCTTTTCCGACGAGGCGAGTTTTGAAAAGTTCGAGGACGATACGAACGAAGAGGTCAACAATCTATTGTCCGTACTCGTCAGCGAACTCGTCGTGGACAAAAAGTTAAAATACAAAACCAAGAATCTGGTGGTAATATAGCCGTAAACATAGAACGGCAAACAATATGCCCAGGGCAAAGGAAAATAATTTTCAGGATTATTTTAAGAAATTAAAAGTATCCCAACCGGAAAAGAACATCTACGTAAAGATTCTAATCGCAGTTGTAACCATCGTAATAATCAGTCTGATGCTCCCTTCTTACAAGAACATCGATGCGAACATCGAGGTCGGCACTATCTGGTCGAGCGAGGATTTGATTGCTCCATTTTCTTTCCCAATATACAAGGACGAGGCGGACCTTGAATCCGAGAAGAAGGAAGTTTACGACAGGATAATCCCTGTATTCATTGAAGTTACGGGCTCCGGTCCGAGGCTGCGGGACACTCTCTCATCATACTTCAGGAAATTCAACGCACTGATATCGCTGATGTCGAAGCAGGACAAGCAGGTAAAGAAGCCCGAAGGTTACAAGAATCTTAAGGACGAACTGAACTTGAACCTCACCGACGAACAATGGTCATATCTTGTCAGGTTTTCAAAAGGAGAAGTCAAGCCCGAGGGCGGAATAAAGTTTTCCGATTTCGAAATACTGATTCAGAAAGGAATCGTCGAGTCGCTCCGTTATCCCATCATAAATTACGACAAGGCGAAGATAGTGTCACAGAAAATCGCCGTAAAGAGGAACGACGACAAGACGCAGAAGATAGAGGCGCTTGAAAGATACAGCACACTTGGCGAAGCGAAGAAAACTTTCAACATCGGCTTAGCGTCATCAATAAAAGACAATGATTTAATGATAATCGCCGAAGCGATATCGGATAATTTCATAAAGGAAACACTTTTTTACGACAAGGAACTGACGGAACTTGAAATCAAGAACAGGATTGAGCAGATACCGAAGACAGTGGGGATTGTAAGGGAAAACGAGAGGATAATAAGCAAGCACGACCCGATAACGAAATTAACGAAATTAAAACTCGATTCATTCAAGAAGATTAGGCTCGAGCGTTTAGGCGTGCAGGACTTTTTCGCGCAGGCGCTCGGAAAGATACTCACCGTAATAATGCTAATCATCATTCTCGGATTCTATTTGTTCCATTTGCGGCGTGACGTATTCGAAAGAAATTCGAGAATGGCGTTGATAAGTTCATTGATGATACTGGTTAGTTTCTTCGCGTTCATGAGTCTGAATCTGAAGGTAAACGCGCCCGTGGAGTTATTAATCTTCGTGCCGGTCGCGTCAATATTGCTGACGATACTCTTTGATTCGCGTCTGTCATTTTTTGTAGTAGTAATAATCACGTTTCTCGTCGCGGCGATACGGGGCGGGGATTACACGATAGCGTTCATATCATTAAGCGGTTCAATACTTGCGATATTCAGCGTACGAGACATAAAGAACCGTTCTCAGATTTTCAGGTCATTCTTCTTTGTAATCGCGGGATACAGCGTGGCGATAATCGCGGTCGGGCTTGACAGGTCTGAAAATCTTTCAAAAATCGCCGTGAATTTGTCATACGCGGCGGTGAACGCGATAATGTCGCCCGTTATCGCTTACGGTTTATTAATTTTTTACGAAAAAGTTTTCAGGATAACGACGGATTTAACGTTAATCGAACTCGCGGATTTCAACCAGCCGCTATTGAGGGAGTTATCGGCGAAGGCTCCGGGGACTTTTCATCACAGTGTAGTGATGGGAAATCTCTCAGAGGAAGCGGCGGCATCAATAGGCGCGAACAGGGTGCTGGCGAGGGTAGGGAGTTATTATCACGACATTGGAAAAGCGGTGAAGCCCGATTTCTTCGTGGAGAACCAACTGGAGAAGAAGAACAAGCACGAAGGAATGAACCCTACTTTGAGCGCGAAGGTAATCATAGCGCACGTGAAAGAGGGAATAGAACTCGCGAGGCGTTACAGGCTTCCTCAGGAGGTAATTGATTTCATCCCGATGCATCACGGGACAACGCTCGTATCATTCTTTTACAACAAGGCGAAGAATCTTACGGATGAAAACAAGGAAGACGTGCTGGATTACATATACAGATATCCCGGACCGAAGCCGCAGAACAAGGAAACAGCCATTGTAATGCTCGCGGACACGGTCGAGGCTTCGACGAAGGCAATAGAGGACCCGACACCGAAGAAACTCGAGGACAAGATAGACGAAATCATCAAGAAGCGATTCATAGAGGGGGAACTTGACGACTGCAATCTGACATTAAAGGATTTGACGAGAATAAAGAAAAGTTTTTTAAAGATACTAATCGGAATTTATCATCAGAGGATAAAATATCCCGAAGAAAAAGCCGAAAATGAATGACTTATACTCACTTGAAAAGCAATTCCTCAATCATTTAAGGCTTGAAAAAGCCCTATCGGAAAACACTATAAGCAATTACTCATACGACATCAAGTACTTCATAAATTACCTGACAGAAGAGAGGAAGTTGAGCGATATTCAAAATGTAGATGAAGAGGCTGTAGAAAAGTACGTATTCTTTCTGAGGAATCAGAAGAATAAAAACGGGGAATATTATTCAGTGAAGTCGATAAACCGTTATATTTCGACACTAAAGTCATTTTTCAAATTTTTACTTTCGGAAAGGATAATATCAAAGAATCCTTCCGAGATAATCGAGTCGCCGAAGACCGCGAGGAATTTGCCACAGGTGCTCAGTGTCAGGGAGATAGACAGCATGTTATCGAAGACAGATAATACCGACGTGCTGGGATTAAGAGACAGGGCGATAATGGAGGTAATGTACGCTTCGGGACTCAGGGTAAGCGAGGTTACAAGTCTAGCGATATCGAACATACTATCTGGCGAGGGCATACTGAGGATATTCGGAAAGGGTTCGAAGGAGAGGATAGTGCCTATAGGCAGTTCCGCACTTCAATATCTGGGAAAGTACATAGAGAAGAGCAGGCCATACCTGAAGAAAACATATTCAGACGATACTGTGTTTCTGAATCACAGAGGAAGAAAGATGTCACGAATGGCTGTATGGAATATTATATCAAAGTATGCCAAGTCGGCCGGAATCAAGAAATCGATACATCCGCACACATTGAGGCATTCATTTGCGACACATTTGCTGGAGGGCGGAGCGGATATAAGAATAATACAGGAGATGCTAGGGCACAGCGACATATCGACGACGCAGATATACACACACGTTGACAGGGAATATCTGATAGAGGTTCACAAGACATATCATCCGAGGAAATAACTTTATAAAATACCTGTC
>DATMXZ010000307.1:0-6884 GCA_035561235.1 Ignavibacteria bacterium | reverse complement strand
CTGCACAGTTTTACCTCTTAAATAATATAATGAGGCATTAGGACTTTGCTGTGCATAAGTTTTTGTTTGAATATATAATTCATTAAACAGGTATGCCGAATCTATAATACCTGCCTGCCCGAGACCTTCCGAAAACGGATTTAACGAAGGAAATAATACATCACCTGTCTGCGGTATTATTGTAATACCCGGCCGCCAGTCAAAAAAACCGTCCGGCGGCGAATTATAGGTTCCTGTTTGGTACCTGTCAAGTTTTAGCATTGTAACCAGAGGACGACTATAACCCGGAATAGAATCTATGTAACGGGAGGGAGTGTTACTTATTAAGTGTTGCAGATAAATTTTTGTGCCCGATGATAAGTTCTCCACGGGCAGTCTGTACACATTTTTCATCTTCAGTTCCCACGCCAGTGGCGCAATTTCCGGATATTCCAAATCGGTTTTTATCAGTTTTAGTACCAGCGTATCTGTCGGAAATGATTCATTACTGCCTCTACCGTATTTAGTTCCGTCGTTATAAATCTTATACACAACTCCAACGTGAAGATTCTGAGCGCTTATTCTTAAACCGATGAAACCGGCGTATCCATCATAATAGTATTCATTATCCATTAATTTTCTGAAGTAGCCGACATACTTCAACCCCGGAACAATATGGGGATTAATTACGGAAGAATCGTAACCGCCCTCAGGTCTGGGACCAAGCATGACCTTACCAACGCATAGTCTTTTTGTCGGCTCCGTGTTATCGCATTGTATCCAGACTTCCAAAGAACCAGGTAATGTATTTATTCTGTGCTCCTCAACATACTGAGTATAAATGAATCCTCCGTTGATCGAATCGCCTATCGTTTCTCTGTACGAGCGTTTATACAACGTATCAAAGAAATAATGATAATCCGAATAATCCCAGATTGGTATAGAGAAATTGACTTCTTCGGTGATGGGAATGTTGGTGACGGTTGAATCGCAAGAAAAAATGTAAAGAGAAACCAATGCCGTTGAGCAGATTAGAAATAACTTTAGAATCCTCATATTTTAGTTTGTTTTAGGGAAAACGTAGAGATTCTTTATGTTATCCTTTTAATTAACCTTAAATTGAAGATTATAAAATTAAAAAGCAACAAATAAATGAAGTTAAAAAACGGTGTGTAAGATTACCCGTTAACTTCAACGAATTGTCTTTCGTCGAATATCAACTGACGGCAGAGTTCTCTTCCCTTTTCGTCTATCTTATAGAGAGGCATTATTTTTCCCGCGTGAACTATCACCATATCAAGACCCGCTTCGATAGCGTAATGAAGGAAGACCGAATTCAATACGTGGCGTATGTGGGGGCTAAGACCAAACGAGCAGTTGCTGAGACCGAGTACAGTCTTGCACTTTGGCATTATTTTTTTTATTCCCCTTATTGCGTTTATCGTGTTCATTCCGCTTTTCCTTAAATCTTCCTGCCCGGAGCCGAGCGGAAAAGTGAGCGCGTCGAATATCAAATCTTCTTCCCGGAAATTATGAACGCTTACGGCATGGTCTCGTATCCGTTTCGCAATCGAGACCTTCTTCTCGAGCGTGTATGCCTGACCTTCCTCGTCAATCGACAAAGCCACTACTGCCGCGCCGAACCTCTTCGCGAGTTCAAGAATCCTGTCCGCTTTCTTCGTGCCTTCCTCGAAATTTATCGAGTTTATTATCGCTCTTCCGGCGTAGTTTTTCAACGCCGCTTCGATTACGTTCACTTCGGTCGAGTCGAACATCAGCGGCAACTGAACCGCCGTGTTAAAACGTTTCACCACCTCTATCATATCCTTTTCTTCATCTCTTCCGACAAAAGCCACGCAGACGTCGAGAACGTGCGCGCCTTCCTTTACCTGCTCCTTCGCCATGTTCACCATCGAATCGTAATCGTCCTTCTCGAGCAATTGTCTGAACTGCTTCGACCCGTTCGCGTTGCACCTTTCGCCTATCAGCACGGGCGCGGGGTCAATTGTCATCGTGGATATTCCGTATAGCGAGGAAACGGAATTTGAATATGACCACTTTCTTTCTATCGGTGAAATGCTTTCTGAAATACCACTTAACCTTTTTATATGCTCAGCGTTCGTTCCGCAGCAGCCCCCGACAATATTCACGCCGAATTCCGAAACAAATTGCTTCATCCATCTTTCCATTTCATCGGGAGTTAGATGATAATGAGCCTTTCCGCTTATGTTCTCGGGTATCCCTGCGTTTGGCATGCAAAAGACGGGTTTAGGAGAATTACTGCAAAGATATCTAATATTCTCCTCCATTTCCTTCGGTCCCGTCGCGCAGTTCATTCCGATAACATCGACAATGTCGTAAGGTTCAAGCATTGTCAGGGCCGCGGATATCTCGCTTCCCATCAGCATCGTGCCCATCGTTTCTACCGTAACCGAAACGATCACGGGAAGTTTGTTTCTTTTTTCTTTAAACAGTTTCCTTGCCGCTGACAGCGCGCATTTTATCTGAAGCAAATCCTGGCAGGTCTCGATGCAGAGGATATCAGCGCCTCCGTCATACAAGCCTGACATCTGCCTGTAAAACGCTGTCTCCATCTCGTCGAACGGAATGTGTCCGAGCGACGGAAGTTTTGTCGTGGGTCCTACGGAACCCGCAACGAATCTGGGTTTCGCCGCGCTCATAAAATCATTCGCCGCGCTTTTTGCTATCTCCGCCGCTTTTCTCGAGAGTTCATAATCGAGATGGGAAATTCCGTATTCGTTCAAAACAATTGAAGCAGAGCCGAATGAATTTGTTTCAATCACATCCGCCCCTGCTTCAAGAAAATTTGTGTGTAATTTTGTAACAACATCCGGTTTAGAAATACAAAGGTTTTCGTTGCAACCCTCGAGTTCCTTACCGCCGAAATCATCGGCATTAAGGCTGTAAGTTTGCAGTGTCGAACCCGTCGCTCCGTCAAAGACGAGCACCTTATCCTTCAATATTTCTAAAAAAGATTTCAATGTTTTATTGTCCCGTGTACAACTGACCCGAACGCAATTCCTCGGCGAGTCTTTTTACTTTGTAAAGATTTTTAATCGCTTCCATCAAGCCTTCGGATGCAACCGATACTGTATGTGGAACATCGGTATTATATATAAAGTTGTCTACAAGACTTTCCATGTTGCCGTCAAAAGCGAGGCCGACGATTTCAGCGTCCTTATTGATAACGGGGCTTCCGGAATTTCCTCCGATTATATCGTTTGTCGATATGAAATTGAAAGCGGTTCCCTTGTCAAATTCAGGAGGAGCGTTGACCCATCTTTCAGGCAGATTCCAGGGATACTGCTTGTCGAAAGAATAATACCTGTCGTAATATCCGTAGAAAGTAGTTTTCGGAGGCGCGGTTGTTCCGTTGTAATCATAACCTTTCATCACGCCGTCGGATATTCTTAACGTGAATGTCGCGTCGGGCGGAATCGAAGTACCGTACACGCCGTAAACCGCGTTGCCGAGAAGTTCCTTATTGACCGATTCAATATTTCTGATTTCCTCTGCTTTCTTTTGAAGTTCTTTCAATTTCGGAAGAGATTCAATCGCGAATTTTATGAACGGGTCATTCGACTGCTTGAGTTCATCAAGCGACTTTGTAGCCAATGCAAGCGCGCCTTCTTTCGTACCAAGAGTCGATTGGCTCTTCAGTGTTTCAAACGAAGCGTCAGGAGTGCTGCTTCCTACAAGAATCTTAACCGATGAATTTTCCTTGCCGAGTTTCTTGTAAATCTGGTTTAATCTGAATTTCAGCAGAGCGTTATCTAATTCCGCATCAAAATTCTTGTAGATGTCTCCAAGTTTCGCTTCGTCAACTTTTTCGTTTTTCAGCAGAGCTCCGACAATTCTGTCCGCCGCTCCGAAATAAACCGATGAGAATCTCGGATTCGAACTGTACGAGTAAATCTCGGGATAGATTCTGCCCATTTCCTTGTTCGCGCCTGCGATTTCGTCCCACGCCTTGCCGTACTTTGACTTCAGCGAGGGATTTTTTTCAACCGCTTCGCGCAGAGTTTTTTCGAAATGTTTTTTCTTAGCCATTATCACGGGATCGTTGAGCCCTTTAACCATACCCCTGTAAACTTTCTGCGAATTCGCTAGAGAGAACAGGGTGTTGTTAAGTTCTTTTCCTTTCTCGGGATTCTTCGCGATTATGTCAGTGTAAGCAGTGACGAGCATATCAAGATTCGCGACTACATCGGGATAAGAGAAATCTCTTCTGTATTCAAGTTGCGCGTACGTGTTAAGCCTTTCCGTTCTACCGGGATTACCGACAACAAAAATAGGCTCTCCGACTTTCGCGCCTCCCGGGCTCCATTTGTAATAATGCTCGGTCTTTAGCGGCTTACCGCTTTCATCATAAACCCTGAAGAACGTCACGTCGAGATTATACCTCGGATAAGTGAAGTTATCGGGGTCTCCGCCGAAAAATCCGGCCTGGTCTTCAGGCGCGAATACAAGGCGGACGTCTGTGTATCTCTTGTAAACATATGCGGAATAAAGTCCGCCGTTATACAAGGTTACTACCTGACACCTTAGACCGGTTTCAGCCGCAATTCTTTTTTCGATTTCTGATATCTTGGCTGTCCTGTTGGCGACTTTCTCTTCGTTTGTCTTTCCCGATTCGATAGCCGAATGGACTTCTGCAGTCACGTCAGTAATTTTTACCAATTGATCTACAAATAGATTCGGGACCGGTCTCTCGTCTTCGAGTTTCATCGCGAGAAATCCGGAATTATGAAGGTCTTCACCGTCCTTCTCTACCTGCGAAACTGATTCGCGTCCACAGTGGTGATTAGTCATTACAAGACCGTCGCCCGAAACGAATGAGGACGAGCAGTAAGTAGCGAACCTGATGGCCGCCATTCTCACGTTATCAAGCCATTCCTGTGTCGGCTTGAACCCGTAAGTTTCATTCAGATAATCCACGGGGGGATAATCGAACGTCCACATCTTGCCCATGTCATACTTTGATGACTTAACCGTGTCAAGATTTACGCCGTAGTTTTGCGAAAACGCGGATGATACAAAGACTACGGTTAATACTATCGCATATATATATTTCCTGAACATAATATATTTATTAGTTATAAAAATTGTTTATTCCGTTATTTTTCCGTTTTCTAGTTCAGTTCCGATTCTCTTCAACTGATACATATCATTGATGCATTCAAGGAGCCCTCTTGAATCCACGGATACCGTCGTGGGGACTTCATCTGTATAAATAAACTCGCCCGGCATGCTTTCAATGTTTCCGTCAAACACAAGGCCGACAACTTCTGCGTTCTTGTTTATCATCGGGCTTCCCGAGTTTCCGCCGATAATGTCGTTCGTCGAAATGAAATTGAAAGGCGTTCCGAAATCGAATTCCTTCGGCGCGTTCAGCCATCTGCCGTTTAATGCCCAGGGATACTTTTTATCGAAAGAGAAATACCTGTCCAGCAGACCGTAAAATGTTGTTTTCGCGGGCGCCGTGGTTCCGTTGTATTCATACTGCTTTATAATGCCGTCTGAAATCCTGAGAGTAAACGTAGCATCAGGAGGAATCGATGTTCCGTAAACTTCGAATATCGCCCTTCCGAGTATCTGGTTGTAATATTCTTCCTTCTTCCCGATTTCGTTCAGTTTAGAATACAAAGTTCTGAAACTTCCGCCTTTCATCTTTTCGTAAGCGTCGCGTTTTTCCTTAACTATTGCCGCGATGTCGTTCCAGACGTTTCCGTATTTAGATTTTAATTTTGAATTGCCGTCGACCGCAGCCCTGAACTTCTTTTCAAAATCTCTTTTCCGCTGCATCAGAACCAAATCGTTCAGCCCTTTTACTGTTCCCTTAAATACCTTCTGGCTGTTCGTGTATTCGAATAACGTATTGTTAAGTTCCTTTTCTTTTTCGGGATTGCGTGCGATTTCCCTTCTAAGACTGTCAACGATGTTGTTTATGTAATTGAGTATTAACGGATAAGAAATATCCCTGTTGAATTCAAGTTGTGATACGGTGAGAAGCCTTGAGGTTGAGCCCGGATTTCCTACTACAAAAATCGGTTCACCGGGTTCCGCTCCGCTGCTGCTCCACTTGAAGAAATTCTCGACCTTCAGCGGTTTGCCGTTTTCATCGTAAACTCTGAAGAACGTGCAATCGAGATTGTATCTCGGATACGTGAAATTATCCGGATCTCCTCCGAAAAATCCCGCCTGGTCTTCTGGCGCGAAAACAAGGCGTACATCGCTGAATCTTTTATACACGTAAGCCGAGTAAACTCCGCCGTTGTATAACGAAACCACCTGGCAAACTACCGTTTTGCCTTCGGAGTATTTCTTTTCGATTCCCGTAATCGCCTCGTACTTGAAATCGTCCTTTTCCTGAGGGTCCTTTCCCTTATCAATCGCGGACTGCACCTCTTTTGTAACGTCGATAATTTTCGTCAACTGGTCAACGTACAGACCGGGTACCTTTCTCTCGTCCTCGAGTTTCGCGGCAATAAACCCGTTCTCGTGCAGGTCTTCGCCTTCCTTCTGCACCTGTGAAACCGATTCCCTTCCGCAATGATGGTTAGTCATTACCAAACCGTCTTCGGATACAAATGAAGCCGAGCAATAATCGGCAAACCTGAGCGCCGACATCCTAACCTTGTCGAGCCATTCCTGAGTCGGACGGAATCCGTACGCGGACTGGAAATAATCCAGCGGCGGAAAATCGAACGTCCACATCTTGCCGTTGTCGAATTTCTGCGCTTTAACAGTGTCAAGATTAACTCCGTAACTGCCGGACTGCGAATAAATCAGCACCGGCGAAAATGCGATGAAAAGTATTAAAAAAAGCCTTCTGAAATTTTTCATAAGTTGGTTTATTTTAAAATTGTTTGATACTTTAATAT
>DATMXZ010000306.1:0-4433 GCA_035561235.1 Ignavibacteria bacterium | reverse complement strand
AAATAAGGAAACTGAAAATTCAAAGAGCACAGATAAAATTTGTATTCAATTTTGTTTTGATTGTGAGTGAATTTCACTGCGATGTTTCCCGACCCGGCATCCGGAAATCACCGGTACATAAAATAATGGATTTTATTGATTCCAAATTTGTTATCCGAATAAAGAGGAAAAATGAAAAACACAATTTTTTTAATGGCTTTTCTGATGCTGGCGGTTACCGCTTGCGGTCAGAATCCTAACATACAACTCGTAGACGCTTTTCCGGGTCTGACATTCAACAAACCGCTTCATTTCACTCACGCGAGTGACGGCACGAACAGGAATTTCGTCGTACAGCAGGACGGAAAAATCATCGTCTTCGCAAACGACTCGAACGCGACGACTTCCAAAGTCTTCCTGAATATTTCGAATAAAATATCCTCGTCCTCGGGAGAAGAGGGCTTGCTCGGTCTGGCTTTTCACCCGAACTATCAGTCGAACGGTTATTTTTACGTGAATTACACCGCTCCATCTCCGCTGCGTACGGTCATAGCAAGGTATAAAGTAAAAACGTCCGACCCAGATAAAGCGGACTCACTCAGCGAATATAAAATACTTGAAATCAATCAGCCGTATTCCAACCATAACGGCGGCACTGCGATGTTCGGCCTCGACGGTTTTCTTTATATCGGAATGGGTGACGGCGGAAGCGGAGGCGACCCGCAGAACAATGCTCAGAATCTACAGGTTCTGCTCGGGAAAATGCTTCGCATAAACATTAATGATACAACGGCTACAAAACGATATGTCATACCGAATACAAATCCGTTTTACAACAATCCTTCAGCGGGACGTGAAGAAATTTTCGCCTGGGGTTTAAGAAATCCATGGAAGTTCACACAGGACGCCGTAACCGGATTGATTTACGTCGGCGACGTCGGGCAGAACGTCTGGGAAGAAATTGACATTCTGCAAAACGGAAAGAACTACGGCTGGCGCATAATGGAAGGATTCGCTTGCTATAATCCTTCGTCAGGATGCGATACTTCGGGAAAAACACTGCCGATAAAGGTTTACAGCCACGCAAGCGGCAACTGCTCCGTAACAGGCGGCGCTGTTTACAGGGGCTCACGCAGACCCGAACTAACCGGTGCCTATATTTACGGCGATTACTGCTCGGGTATGGTATGGATGCTTCGATACAATAACGGCACGGTTACATCGGATTCACTTCTTGTTCAGAAGAATATACTGATAAGCGGGATAGGAACGGACAAAAATAATGAAATGTATTTCATTCACACTTCAGCAACGGGAAAAATCTACAGGTTCAGCAAGAGCCCCCTTGCGGGAATTACAAATAATCAGAATTCATCGCCCGGCAACTTTTATTTGAGTCAGAATTATCCTAATCCTTTTAATCCCTCGACTAAAATAAATTTTTCCGTTCCCAAACGGGTTTTCGTTTCGCTCAACATTTATAATTCTTCAGGCAAACTTATAAGAACATTGGTTAATACTTTTCTTCAGAAAGGAGAATATGAATTTATCTGGAACGGAACTGACGATTACAACGCTCAACAGTCGAGCGGTGTATATTTCTGTAAAATGTCCGCGGAAGATTATGGCGAAACGAGAAAAATGGTGCTGATGAAATAATCAGACAGGGAAAATTCTCATTCCGAAGTATATTATTGTGAGAGCGATTAGTATTATTACGGTCGACCAGCCGATTACGTTGTTGAAAAGTCTGTTCGTGTGATCGCCCATTACTTTCTTCTTGTTCACAATGAGCATAATCGATACGAGTACTATCGGCAGAAACATTCCGTTAAGAATCTGAGATATGAGTGTGATTTTAATCAGAGGAGCGTCAGGCATAAGTATTATCGCCATTGAAATTACAAGCATCCCGGTATATAGTATAAAAAATTCCGGCGCCTCTTTCCATTTCTTGTCTATGCCCGCTTCGAATCCGAACGCCTCGCAAATGTAGAACGATGCGGCAAGAGGAAGTATAGTAGCCGAAAATATTGACGCTATGAAAAGACCGAACGCGAATACCACGGCGGCAAGATTGCCCGCAAGAGGCATCAGAGCGAGCGCCGCGTCCTTGGCTTCATTTATTACGACTCCCTGCGGATGAAGCGTCGACGCGCAGGCGACAATTATGAAGAACGCCACGACGACGGTTGCAAGGCAGCCGATAATAATATCGAGAAGTATGTATCTGTAGTTCTCTTTCTTCAATCCTTTTTCTATGACCGATGACTGCATGTAAAAAAGCATCCACGGGGCAATCGTCGTACCGATAACTCCTATAACGATTCCAATGTAACCCGAATCAATTTTCGCTTTCGGATTTATTATCGAACTTCCGATTTCGCTCCAGTTTGGATTCCCCATCAGAGCGGAAATAATATACATGAAGAGGGCAAGGCTGAATACGATGAACACTCTTTCGGCGATTTTATAATTACCTTTTACGACGAGTAACCACACGGCAATCCCCGCCAGAGGAACAGAGATGTACTTGCTTATTCCGAGCACTTCCATGCTGCCCGCGACACCCGCGAATTCCGTCGTAGAGTTACCGATATCGGCAATCAGAAGTCCAAGGAAAATAAAGAAGGTTGTCTTCAAGCCGGAGTTTTCTCTTATCAGGTCGGCAAGTCCCTTGCCTGTAACCACTCCCATTCTCGCGTTCATTTCCTGAATTACTATCAGAACCACAAAGGCGGGAATGAGTGTCCAGATTAGATTGTAGCCGTAAAGCGCTCCCGCGACTGAATACGTAGTTATGCCGCCTGCGTCGTTGTCAACGCTGCCGGTGATAAGTCCGGGACCCAGTATCGCGAAAAATATCGCGATGTTTCTGAATAGCGCCCTTCTTCTTGTTCTGAATACTCTCCCGAACATCGTCACTCCGTCTTCCTTTTATCGAGAAGGTCTTCTACGATGTCGTCGATTACAACGACACCTTCCATTTTCTTCTCGTTGTTTATCACGGGTATTGCAAGAAGGTTGTATTTAGCGATTATTTCCGCGAGTGAATCAAGTTCATCGTTGTCGTAAACGTAAGCGACCGTTCTTCTCATTATATCGTTCAAAATCATGTTCGGGTCGGCGATTACGAGGTCGCGAAGCGACACGGTTCCTTTAAGCCTGTTATCGTTGTCAACGACGTACAGATAGTAAATCGTATCCGATTCAGGTTTTTCCGTGCGGAGAAATTCGAGCGTATCCTCTACGGTTATATTTTCCTTGAACGAAAGAAATTCCGTCATCATCAGGCTTCCGACGGTATCATCCTTATACTGAAGAATTTCCCTGATGTCGTCCGACGATTCTTTTTCAATTTCGTTCAGAAGTTGTTCCGCCTTGTCATCTTCGAGTTCGTCAATGAGGTCGGCGGCTTCGTCGGCCGGCATTTTTTCTATGACGTCGGCGGCCTTTTCGATTGAAAGGCTTTCAATCATCTCCACCTGCGCTTCAGGTTCGAGTTCTTCAAGAACGTCGGCTGCTTTTTCCTCATCGAGAGATTCGAACAGCGCTTTTCCCGATTTCTTGTCGAGGTCTTCGATGACGTCTGCAAGGTCCGACGGATGAAGTGTGTGAAGTTTCGTGTAAGGTTTCGAAAGCGTTATGCCGAAAGTTGAGTAATCAACGGCTTCGACGTCATCAAAAAGTATGTACCTGCCGGGGACTTTCAGCCTTAGAGGCGAAAGCAGTGAGGTTACAGGTCTTTCAATTCCGAGTCGCCTGAAAATACCGTCCATCCCTACATCAACCGCCACGGCATAAGAACCTGATGCGATTTTAACGAGCCGTACATCGTTTACGCGTACTAATTTACGACCGTTTATATCAAGTATCTGCTTGTCAAGTATGTTTTCGGCAAGATAAAGAATGTTAGTGCCTTCGGGAATCACGTAATCAACGGGTTCATCGCAGTAAACGACGCAGTCGAACTGTATGCGCCTGATGTCGAAATTACTGAAATCGAGAATCCTGTCCTGTCCTTTAATTCTCGCCTTAACCGCTACAACGCGCGGCTTCTCCTTCGAGAACGTCACGAGAACATCCTTAACTCTGCCGACCGGTTCTCCCGAGTTGTCAAAAAATTTTCTGCCGAGGATGTTGCTTAGATAGTATGTGACAAGAAAACTCATACTACGTAAATTAAAGGTTTCGAAAAATGCTCACGGGATATTTTTCATATCCATAACAACATAAACGCCAATTTCAGGTTATTGCTTCTTATACGCTGTCGGGGTGAATACTTTATTGAATAAGACTAATGATACTTTCCGGTTTCTTTATCTATCAGTAATGAAGGATGACATACATTATCAATAACAGCGTAATCGTTTCCGTTCAAGATACCCAAATATGATTTTTTATTATAGAGAATTTTTCATCCCAAAATAATTTTTCGTCACGAAGTTTATTCT
>DATMXZ010000305.1:0-8512 GCA_035561235.1 Ignavibacteria bacterium | reverse complement strand
CATTTGATGCGTGTGCTTAGTTGTTGTTTTTATTGCGTTTATATTTTTCAAATAAATCTGCTATTAAGGTACGTTTATTGCACAAATAAACTAACAATTTCAAAAAGGAGGTATTTTGAAACAACTTTTCACTGTATTTTTTGTAGTGTTTTTCCTTTCGGTTTCTGTAAAAGCGCAGCCGTACGGCTGGACAACTCAGACGAGCGGCACCACAAGCAATCTAAACGGTGTTGTCTTCCTTAATTCAAACAACGGAATCATCATCGGGCAAAGCGGGATAATACTTACCACGTCGAACGGCGGAACAAACTGGACGACCAGAAACAGCGGTTATCCGAACCATCTTTTCGGTCTTACATTTATTAATTCCAACACGGGTTGGGTTGTTGGAGATATGGGCATAATACTTAAAACTACAAACGGAGGTTTGAACTGGGTTTCTCAAAACAGCAATACGAGTTCACAACTTCGTGCTGTAAACTTTATTTCAGGTTCAACAGGGTTCGCTGTCGGGTGGTACGGCGTCGCTCTCAAAACAACTAACGGCGGAACAACCTGGACAAGCCTTTCAACGGGTATTACGAATAATCTCAACGGGGTTTATTTCGTAAACAGCCAGACCGGATATATTGTAGGCTGGTACGGTACCGCGCGGAAAACAACTAACGGCGGAACTTCCTGGAGCGCATCATCAAGCGGCACCTCAAACACACTCGAGTCTATTTATTTCCTTAACAGTCAGACAGGATGGTTTATCGGTGAATCAGGATTGGTCCGGAAATCAACTAACGGAGGAACCTCATGGTCAAGCCAGTCCAGTGGAACGGGCAACTGGCTTACGGGACTCACCACTCCTTTGTCAAACTACTGCACAATTGTCGGAGCATCGGGCACGATAAGAATCACGACCAACGGAGGAACCAACTGGTATTCTCAAACCAGCAACACGGGTTCGGCATTAAACAAGGTTTTTTATTCCGACACGCTTAACGGCTGGGCAGTCGGCGATTACGGAACGATTATACATACAAGCACGTCAGGCTGGCTTCTTCCGCCCGCGCCGTCTTTATCGGGACCTTCAAACAATTCGACCTGCATATCGCTAACTCCGAATATAACCTGGGGCAACGTGTTTCCCCCTTCCTGCAGTTACAGGGTTCAGATTTCTCTTTCTTCGTCTTTTGCCACAGCATTGATTGACAGCAATTACATAGTTTCAACAAACTTTAACATACCGGCGGGCGTGCTGAATTACGCGACGACATATTACTGGAGGGTAACGGCAAAAAATATCGCGGGAACGGGTCCGTGGTCGGGAACAAGAAATTTCACGACTACCAATCCAACTCCTTCCGCGCCCGCTCTCGTTTCCCCGTCGAACAATTCCACCGGACAGCCGCTTACTCCGCTTCTGAACTGGGACAGCGTAAATTACGCCTCGACATTCAGAGTGCGTTTGTCTTCCGATTCTACTTTCGCAACATCTCTCATTGACACGAGCGGCCTTACGGTAACTCAATTTTCCGTTCCGCAGGGAATTCTTCAGTTGAACCACAAATACTACTGGAGGGTAACCGCCTCGAACTCCTGCGTCACGAGTCCGTGGTCGCAGACCTGGAACTTCATGTCAGTTGTCACCGGAAACGGGAATGCCGGAATTCAATTGCCGGATATTTTCAGACTTTACCAGAACTTCCCCAATCCTTTTAATCCCGTTACAACAATTAAGTTCGATTTGCCGAAGAAAGAAATAGTCCGCATAAACATATACGATATTTCCGGACGTCTCGTTGATGCGCCGGTTAATTCAGAATTCAAGGCGGGTTCATACGAACTAAAATGGAATGCGCAAAGTTACGCCAGCGGCGTATATATTTACAAGATTGAAGCCGGGGAATTCTCGGACATAAAACGAATGATTCTTCTGAAGTAAAAAAATTTATATTCTCTTAATGTCCCTCTGAAAAACCGCTCTTTAAAAGAGCGGTTTTTATTTAAGCGTTATCAAGTATTGATTTTACTTTGCATAAACTTAATACTCTTTACGGAACTTTATATACACGGTTTTCCTTATAGTCATTGGTATTAAGAAGGGTAGAACATACCTCGCTTATAAATGCAACTGCTGTATTGTTGAATTGATGCTTGCAGGTGAGATGAGGAAAAAGACAACACAACTGTCTGAACCGCATAAAAGCAATTTATTTCTACACGTAAACACAATTCACAAACAACAGCATTTTTAAACGGGATAAGGCTATGAAAAATCCTCCCGTGAACTTCTATTAACAAGGACACATATGTTATTCGAAATTTTCCATGTATTGATATGGGTTACTACTATTATGCTTGTAATCAGCGGACTCGACGACCTTTACGTCGATTTGATGTACTGGTTTCTGAAAAGAAAGCACCGCGCTTCACTTCCCGATTTTTCCGAAATGTACGATAAACCGGAAAAACCGATTGCCATTATACTCGGAGCCTGGAATGAATCCGGCGTTATAGGAAGAACGCTTAGTTTCGCCGTCGCGAACCTTAAATACTCAAATTATAGAATCTTTGTCGGCGTTTATCCGAACGACAAGAGGACAATAGATGTCGTCAGTGAGATTTCCAGAACCGATAGCCGCGTGAAGACGGTAATTAATCCGAACAACGGTCCTACTACAAAAGCGGACAACCTGAACTGCATGTACGCCGCGCTGTGCGATTACGAACAGGAGTTCGGAGAGTTCGAAATTCTTCTTGTTCACGATGCGGAGGATTTCATACATCCCCGCTCGCTTAAACTTTACAATTACCTGATAGGATACAGGGGATATCACGGAATTCAGATTCCCGTCGTTCCGATAAAAAGCGCGCTCGGCAATACAATACACAGAACTTACTGCGATGCATTCGCGGAGACGCACACGAAGGATATGATTATCAGACAGGAAATGAAAACCTTCATGCCTTTCTCGGGAACGGGAATGGGCTTTCACAGAAAGGCAATGTATTGCATAGAAAAGCAGAACAGCGCCCTCAAAAATCCGTGTGTGTCTGAAGCGAAGCCATACTTTGACCGTTTCGGCAGAAAAGTCGAAACAAGCGCCGCGTACTTCGGAAACAACGAACCCGAAAGAACCGCTGCGAAATATTACAACAACACGAAGTACAAAGACAATCCTTTCGAAGCATTGACGGATAAGCCCGCGATTCAATCAAGGAGTGTAAAACGCGTTCTCGCGGTTTATACATCCGTCTTTTTAATTCTTGTTTTAACTATTGCGTCGTTTGTTGTTTATCACGGAATATCGCTCGCCGAGGCTGACCCGGTCAGGCAAACGATATCAACCACGGAAATTAGAACATTTTCCCCGGAAATAAAAACGGAAGTTCCTTTTCTTTCCGATGAAGAGAAGCGCATCGCTGCAGGTTTGCCCGGTGCGGAGGATACCGTACTAACACCGCAGGATAAAACATTCAACGTAATTGGAAATAATTTTATAAACAAAGGATTACTTTTAAAATATTAAAAAATTTCAGTGAAGACAGAGAATAAATCAAAAAGTAATAAGGGAAAGAAACCAGCGTCAAAAAGTTTTGAACAAAAACCGGAAGAAAAACGGGAAACGCCTCACGCCAGAACATCCGCAGACAATAACGAACTTTTTCATAAACTCGTTGAAATATTCGACCGTGAGTTAAGCAATGATATCGGTGAAAATATCAACCCTGCTGATACGGAATTAAAAAGCGGTCTTAATCCCGATAACCTTTTAGAGGCTAATGAGTTGTTGCAAAGTTACATTCAAAAAATTAACCGCGGTATCGACATAACCGTCGAAAACAAAACAGGACCAATAAATGATTTTGCCGAATCGGGTTTCACAGCGCGCGGCGTCAAGAGCGAACCCCTCGTTCTCCGTCCTGAAAACAAACTTGAAGGAATTTTCAATGACGAAAATCTGACGGAAGATTATGAACTCGGACTTCGTTTCTATCAACTGGGATTGAAGACCGGTTTCTTTAACGTTAAACTCGACGGCGACAGGAATTCAACACGAATCGCGACGGCGGAATTTTTTCCGAATAAATTCTGGCCTGCTGTGAAACAGAGGTCGAGATGGATAGCGGGAATTTGCCTTCAGAACTGGAAAGCGCATAAATGGAGGGGAAATCTCGTCACGAAGTATTTTCTTTTCAGGGACAGAAAACCGCTGATTAGTTTCTGGTCAACGTTTCTTTCTTATGTCGTGCTTTTGTTCTTTGTATATCTTGGAGCCGGAGCCGCGTTCGGTTTCGACGAATCCCTTCTCAACGGAAAAATATCTCCCGTGCTTGTCTGGCTTATGATGTTTAACCTGCTTTTTATGGTGTCGAAAGGTTTTCACAGATTCATTTTCACATACGGTTGGTATGGCTTCCGGTACGCTCTGGCAAGCATATTCCGGTTAGGCATAGACTCAGTAATTAATTTTTTCGCGATTATACGGTCAGTGAGCGTTTTCCGCAAGACAAAAAGCAAGGTTGTCTGGGACGCTACGACGCATTATTGAAATTAACCTTTGCCAAAATAAGGAATAGTTGCATTCTTTATATCTTTAGAATACTTTTCCCGTAGATTTTGTTATCATATAAGTATATTATGATGTACAGGGAGAACGAATATCACCGAACACAGAACATTTCAGACATTAAGACGGCTGCATAAAATAATTTTCTTTCAACTTTCGATTTATGGAACGGGTTTAAAAATGAAACTTGCATTTATAGGAACATATCCGCCGCAAAAATGCGGAATCGGGACATTTACCGGAAATCTTATCAATGCCATAGCGGAAAATTTCGGTTACAATAATTTAGCCCCGAACCTTTATGTCATAGCGGTGAGCGACTCGGAACAAAATTACAATTATCCGCCGGAAGTATCGTTTGTCGTGAATCAGAATAATCAGAAAGATTATATCAGCGCTGCTAAATACATAAATTATCACAAGGCGGACGTATGCGTGCTTCAGCACGAGTTCGGGATTTTCGGCGGAGAAAGCGGTATCTATATTCTTTCGCTTATAAACAGAATTGACATACCTCTTATCGTTACCTTTCATACTGTTTTAAAAGAGCCGACTCACGTGCAGAAAATGATTGTACGTGAATTGAGCAGAAAGGCGCAAAAGGTTGTAGTGATGAGCAGGAAAGCGGTAAAATTTCTTCTTGAAATATACGAGATACCTGAAAGCCGTATTGAAATAATCGAACACGGTGTACCGGTCACCAAAATCCTGCACCGTGACACGGTAAGAGAAAAATTTAATTTTTCAAATAAGACAGCGCTTTTTACTTTCGGACTCCTCAGCAGAAACAAGGGAATTGAAACGGTAATAAAAGCCCTTCCTCGTGTTGTTGAAAAACACGATAACCTTCTTTATGTAGTATTGGGAAACACTCATCCAAAGGTGCTGAGTAAATACGGCGAAGAATACCGCGAATATCTGCTCCGGCTCGTAAAAGACTACAATTTAGAGAATCACGTTTACTTCTATAAAAACTTTGTGCCGGAAGAACATCTTATTGAGTATCTTTATGCGTCTGATATTTACATAACTCCTTATCTTAATGAGGCGCAGATAACAAGCGGTACGCTTTCTTATGCAATAGGCACCGGAACGGCCGTTATATCGACACCATACTGGCACGCACAGGAACTTCTCGCCGACGGGAGGGGACTGTTGTTCGATTTTAACAATCACACTCAACTTGGCAATATACTTCTTGACCTCCTTGATAACAGAACTAAGATAGAGCAATTACGTGAAGCCGCTTTCGAATACGGTCAAAAAATCACCTGGCCTAAAATCGGCGCAAGATACATCAAAACCGCAAAAGGAGCCACCGCGGATTATTCTTACGTGCCCGTGGAAAAAAAGACAACCCTCGATCCGTACCTGCTTCCTGATTTTACTCTCGTGCACGTAAAAAGAATGACCGATGATACTGGAATTGTTCAGCACGCTAAGTTCGGCATACCAAATCTAAAAGAAGGATACTGTCTAGACGATAATTCAAGAGCTCTTTTAATGACGACAATGGCCTATCGCGCAAACAAAACACAGGAACCGCTTGACCTCATGCCTGTTTATCTTAGTTTCATTCATTACATGCAAAATGAGGACGGCTCTTTCAAAAACTTTCTGTCCTTCAACAGAACGTTCATAGACGATATCGGCTCCGAGGATTGTTTTGGAAGAACGATGTGGGCTCTTGGATATTTGCTTTGTTATTCTCCAAATGATTCATACCATCGAGCGGCATTATATATTTTTCAAAAATCCCTGCCGGCTGTAAATTCGCTGAAGTTTTCGCGAGGTATAGCGAATACAATTATCGGCATAACATACTATCTTAAACAATATCCTTCGGAAATTCAGGCGAAAGAGGCTGCCCGCGTAATGACGGAAAAATTATTGAGCCTGTATACGGGCACATCCAAAAACGGCTGGAATTGGTTCGAGAATATTATTACTTATGATAACGCTATTCTGCCGCTCGCATTATTTCATTCCGCCGAGTTGTTCAACGACAGCCGGTATCTTGACGCGGCGGTTTCCGCAACGAAGTTTCTCGAAAGCGTTACGATGGCTTCGGGATATCTACGCCCCGTCGGCAGCAACGGATGGTATCCAAGAAACGGCAATTGCGCGGAATACGCCCAACAAGCCGTTGATGTTATGGGCATGACGCTTCTTTTTTCCAAGGCATACGAACTGACAAAGGAAAAAAAATATCTCGACAGTATGTTTACTTCCTTTATGTGGTATCTCGGAAAAAACTCTTTGAATTTACCCGTATATGATTTTGAAACCGGGGGCTGTAATGACGGCATTGAAGACCACGGGTTGAATAAAAACCAGGGCGCCGAGAGTACGTTGTCTTATTTAATTTCTCACCTAACTCTTCTTAATGCTTTCGAACTTGAATACGAATACGAAAAGTAACAGCGGGTAACGGAAAATATAGGTTGATTTTTTATATTGGCTTACTGTTAATAGGTGAGGAGATACTATTATTTTTCAAGAAGTTTGTTTATAAGAAGGTTGACATTGACTGAAGCAAAGGATGAGGCATAATCGGATATCGCGTAAGGTATAATAAGTTCGCTTCCATGAATAATGGAACCGCAAGAGTAAACTACATTTGGCACATATCCTTCCCTTTCATCTTCGTTCGGAATTATGAGCGGCTCTTTCAGGCTGCCAATAACTTTCGACGGGTCGTTCAAATCCAGCATAATCGCTCCAAGACAGTATTTTCTCATGCTTCCTACTCCGTGAGTAATTACTAACCATCCCGCGTCGGTTTCTATCGGCGAGCCGCAATTTCCGACCTTTATCAGTTCCCAGTTATACTGGGGCTCCCACAGCACCTGCGCCGTTTCCCAGACAGTCAGGCTGTCTGAAAACATTATATACTGGTTGACTCCGTCTATTCTCGAAAGCATGGCATATTTACTGTTTACTTTTCGCGGAAAAAGCGCAAAATTTTTATCCCTCGTGCATTCACCGTGCAGGGGAAGATTTTTAAAATGATAAAAATCTTTTGTTTCAAGAAGTTTAGGAAGTATCGTGTATCCGTCGTAAGCGGTGTAAGTTGCGAAGTATATTATTTCACCGTCATCTTCCCTGAATTTTACGAACCTCGCGTCTTCAATGCCGTTGCTTTCTGTCCTTGAAATGGGGAAAATCACTCTTTCTGAAATATCGGTATCCAGCGAAAAAACGACCTCGTAATGTGATTTAGCAAGCCACATCATTTCTTTTAGAGTTTTTTTCTGATCGAGGTTCAATTTTTGATTTTCCTGAGCGCGTTTAATTGTTTCCTTAAGACGGATGTAATAAAACGTATCTTCAAGTTGGTCTAAAACTTCGCTGGAAATGTTGTTGTGAATCGAGTGCTCCCGTAGAATTCCTATGAACTCAACCTTGCTGTATTCATAACCTTTTATTATTTCCGCCTCACTTATGTAATTTCCTTGCGGGTCCAGAAGTATATTGTTTTCTTTATCAATTATTCCGCTCCTGAATACGAGCGAAGAGATATGACTTTCACCCGTTGCCCTGAAACTGACGATTATCCTTTTCTGCCCGTCTTCAAGTCCGTTCTGGTCAGGGTGTTCGACTATTGAAGGATTAAACAGCGCCGCCGATTCAATGGAATATTCCATAGTAAAATACGACCCTATCAGCAGTTTCTTTATAAAGGATAATTCCTTATTGTCGAGCGCTGCACCTAACGTGCGGCACATTTTAGTATAATTTACCAGGAATATTTGTGTGATGTTCCTGTGGCGTTTTGCAAACTCCATAAGAATTGTATTCAAGGAAATTTCTGCTTCGACTTCGCTGAGTTCGTATATTTTTTTCACGATTGAGTTTGCCTTGAGTTCTCCGTGATCAAAGTACCTTGTGATTACCCTCCCGGGGTCGGGGTATATTCTTTCATTCTTTCTATTAACTGTAATTCTCAT